>DATHSU010000271.1:0-6135 GCA_035463895.1 Ignavibacteriaceae bacterium
ATTTGATGGGTCGGGAAGTAGTAACTCTTGCAGATGAATACAAAAGCGCAGGAGATTATAATATAAATTGGATTGCGGATGATATTTCAAGCGGAACATACTTTTGCCGAATGCAAATTAACTCATCAGATGAAAGAAGTAAAATTAGAACAATTAAAATGATCTTACTTAAATAAACGTTCGGCATTTAACATTATTGAAATTTATAACATTATAAACTAACAACATCAAATCATTTTAGGAGGCGAATATAAATGAAAAACATATTTGAAATATCAAAAACCTGTATACTGATTATTGCCTTGGGCACTTTATGCTTTTGTCTTCCTGTTATGAACATCAGTTGCTCGTCTTCATCGGAATATATTCCGGAAAAGATGGATACACCGCTTCAGCAAAGAATACGTCAACTGGAGAAGGAAGATCCTAATGCAATCATTCAGTTTGCTGGAAAGACCAACCGATCAATAAACGAAGACATGATAGCAAAACTAAAGTCGACAGGAATAACGACAGAAAGCATAATCGAAGATATTTTTACTGCTTCTGGAAATGCAGAAAGCATCAAGAAAGTTTCACTGCTTGATTTTATAGTCTTTCTGGAAATAGCAAAAAAATTAGATATTAAATAAAATTTACTAAAGGAGCTAAAATGAAAAAGTTAATAACCATCTTATTATTAGCCGCTTTCGGAATGGCTAATAGTTTCGCCCAGATAGATTTTTCTGCAATTAATTTTCCTGACAAATCAAAAACTGATTTAACCAAAATGGTGAAGGCAGAAATCAGCTATGCTGATATTTTAAGCAGCAAGATCAGCCCGATGCTTAATCTTTTCCTTAACAAAGTTTTAAACCATAAAGGAATAACAATAGAGTTATACGAATCATTAAATCAATTAAGTCAGATAATTTACTTTTATAAAGGGGCGGAGGATGAATTTATTGTCCCGGTATTTATTAAAACAAATTCTGTTGAGTCAACAGAAGGAGCCATATCGAGTCTTGGAGGTAAAGTTGGAACGATAGCCGATAATATTATAACCGCCCAACTTTCTGTATCAACAATCCGATTAATTGCTGAACTACCGGAAGTTATATACGTTGAAGCAAGCGGAATTTCAAAACCACTACTTGATGTCAGCAGAACAGAAGCAAAGGTCGATCAACTGCACAACGGCAGCGGAATTTCCAGACCATATAAAGGCAACGGGGTTATTGTTGGTGTACTCGATACCGGAATTGATTGGAAACATCAGGACTTTAAAAATGCGGGAGGAAATAGAATACGATATTTATGGGATATGTCAACAACAGGAAATCCGCCTCCGGGATTCAGCTATGGTACAGAATATACAAAGGCACAACTTGATGCTAATCAATGTCAGCAAATTGATGGAGATGATGGCGGCGGACACGGAACACACGTCGCAGGAACAGCTGCTGGTAACGGAGGTGCGCTGCCAAATTACATTGGAATGGCTCCGGAGTCAGATATACTTTTTGTAAAAGGATATATTAACGGAGGTTTCCCAAATACAAATACTGTAGATGGATGCAATTATATGTTTCAGAAAGCTCAACAAATTGGTAAACCGGCAGTAATTAATCTTAGTCTTGGCGGTCATTTGGGTCCTCACGATGGAACCAGTTTATATGAGCAGGCACTAAGTAACCTGACAGGCAATGGTAAAATAATAGTAGCCGCGGCTGGTAATGAAGGAGGTAATCCAATCCATTTGAGTTATTCAGTAACAGGCTCATCATATAATGATGCAAATGAAACATTTTTTGAACTTTATAATAATGCCTCTTTTGTTGCTGCAGATATGTGGTATAACGGCGGAAATATCTCCGTGGGTCTGGCAGCTTACAATACCTCCAACCTGAACCTTATTGGTTATACAAATGGTATAGCCCCTGGTCAAAAAATTGAAGATGTTGCCTTTGATGTTGGCGGATATGTTTATGGTTACGTTACTATTGATGCAACCGGAGTAAATAACCCGAATAATTCTGCTAATGAAGTAGTTGTTGTTATTGATGGTCATAACGGACAGGTAAATATAGGGGATGTCTTCTGGACAATATATACTTATGGAACAGGAACATTTGATGCATGGGCTTTAGGTCATGGTGTGTTCTCTACTTATGCCGGACAAAGCTGGATAAAGCCTGGCGATGACCAAAAAACTATTGGAATGCCTGGAACCTCAAATAAATTAATTTGTGTCGGTTCCTATGTTACAAAAAATCAATGGATTGATATTAATGGAGTAACACAGTATCAACAAGGCAATCCCACTATAGGTCAAATTTCAAGCTTCAGCAGTATGGGTCCATCGCGGGATGGAAGACTTAAACCGGATATAGTTGCCCCGGGCGAAGTTATTGTTGCAGCCTATTCCAGTTTTCTTACCCAAACTCCCCCACAAAACATTGTGCAGGGCGGTAAACATCAAAAAATGCAGGGTACAAGTATGGCTTCTCCCCACGTTGCCGGAGTAGTTGGATTACTTCTTGAAAAAAATCCTGCTCTAAACTATGATCAGGTAGTTACAATCCTTAAAAACACAACAAAGAAAGACAGCTATACCGGAACATCACCTAATAATACTTATGGTCATGGAAAGCTTGATGCATATAATGCTTTCATCAATACCCCTGGTGGTGGAGGTGGTCCGGCCATTATATTACAAGAGGGTTTTGATGGAGATTTTCCACCAGGCGGATGGCTTCATCAGGTAATGAACACAAGCCATACCTGGCAAAGAGGTAACCCGCAAAATAACAATTTCAATCAGATTGATCCTACCAGCCAATACTCAGCATTATGTCCCTGGGTTGCACAGAATCAGAATGAATGGCTGATAACTCCAGCTTTTAACCTTGGAAGCGGAAGTGCATCAATAGAATTTTATGCAGGTTACAGTACACAATGGCTAAGTGGTGCAACTGTAAAGTTGCACATTTCAACAGACGGCGGTTCCAATTGGAATCAAATTTGGACTGCAGATAACGATGGCCAGGATTGGATCTGGAGAAATAAAATTATTGATATTAGTGCATACTCTAACCGTCAAAACCTGAAACTTGGATGGCAGTATGTAGGGAATGATGGTGATCTGGTTGCTATTGATGGAGTTAAACTTCTTGGTTTTGTCACAGATTTGGAAGATGATGTGAAGCCGGTTTACAATTATCTACTCGAACAAAACTATCCCAATCCATTCAACCCGTCAACTGTGATAAGTTATCAGTTACCGGTAAGCGGTAATGTGAGCCTGAAAGTTTATGACATACTTGGTCGAGAGATTACAACATTAGTTGATGAGTATAAAAATGCAGGCAGATATGAAATTGAGTTTCATCCAGTATCCGGAATCCAGCATCCGGCATCCGGAATTTATTTCTATCAATTACGTGCAGGTTCATTTGTTGAAACAAAAAAAATGATATTACTTAGATAAATGTTCACAGCGGCTGGCGGTTAAGGTCTCCCCCGGGCCTTCTGCCAGATTTATCTGCCGTTGGCAGAGCTGAGCCCCGGCGCGAAAGCGTCGGGGTGCTGTTATTTCACTTGAAAATATTTTTCCCGCTTTCTCTCAAAAATTATAAATCATCAAAAAACTAAAAACCAAAGGAGGTTTTATGAAAATCATAAAACAATCAGTTTTCCTTATAACGTCAGTATTGCTGCTGTTTTTGTTTTCCGGAATACTGACAGCGCAAAACCAGATACCCATCAGCGTTATAAGCAATGGTGGTGAAAGGCAGTCAAATGCCAATTATGTAATTACCGGTACACTGGGCCAGGTTAATGTTAACCAAAGCACCACAACCAGCTTCAAGCTTCAATCCGGTTTCTGGTATCTGTATTACCAGGATGTAATTGTTAATGTTGAAGAAGAAGATCTTCTGCCATTAACGTATAAACTGGAGCAGAATTACCCCAATCCTTTTAATCCCTCAACAATAATCAAGTTTGCCGTACCCGAAAGAACCCGTGTGCTGATAAAAGTGTACGACATACTTGGCGGGGAAATAACTTCACTTGTTAATGAAGAGCTTGATGCCGGCAGGTATGAAAAAACCTTTGATGCCTCAACGCTTTCAACAGGGGTGTATATATACAGAATTCAGGCTGGCAGCTATGTGAACACAAAAAAAATGCTGTTGATTAAGTAGTCCGTGTTTATAAAAGCTATTTCTAATTGAATCATATAATCACAAAAAAATATAATGGAGATAAAAATGAAACGGATATTAATATTATTAAGCCTTTTATGCTTTTTGTCAGTCTGTGTATTCGGACAGGCAATACCAAAGCAATTTGATTACCAGGGAGTACTTAAAACTTCAGCAGGCGGCATAGTTCCCGATGGTAACTATCCAATGACATTCAGAATTTATAATGATCCCACAGGAGGCACAGCTTTGTGGACTGAAACACAAACAGTTGCAGTAGCAAACGGAATATTTTCAGTTCATCTTGGCAGCAATACAGCAATAGCAGGAGTTCCGTTCAACAGAATTCATTTTCTTGGAATTACTCTTGGTACAGAACCGGAGTTACTGCCAAGAACAATGCTAACACCGTCTCCTTATTCATTTATGAGTATGGATATAATGGATGAAGCAGTAACAACAACAAAGATACAAAATGGTGCAGTAACCGGAGATAAAATAGGTGCTAACCAGGTAGTAAAAAGCATTAATGGATTAAAAGATGATGTTGCTTTTATAGCTGGAACAAACATAACTCTTACACCAAGCGGTAATAATATAACAATTAATGCTGCAGGAGGCGGTGGCGGTGGTACAGTCACACAAATTAATACGGGTGCAGGACTAACCGGAGGTCCGATCACAACAACAGGAACCATCAGCATTCCAAATGATGGAATAACCAATGCAATGCTGCAAAGCAACTCAGTTACATCAGCAAAAATTACAGACGGAACTATTGCTACTGCTGATCTTGCAAATAATTCTGTTACATCGGCAAAGATTTTAGATGGGACCATTGCCGCAGCTGATCTTGCTTCGAATTCAGTTACAACCTTAAAGATTGCAGATAACAATGTAACTGCTGCAAAAATATTAGATGAGCCTGGATATAACTATAATAATACAGGAAATTCGAACAATTTATATCCTCTTACTGCCTCGGGACAGTCATTTACTTCTGTAACACTAAATGCACCGGCTGCCGGATTTGCTGTTGTGTATGCTCACGCCGAAGTGTTTATAACTCATACTTCAGGTACAATGGATAATATTATTCTTAAAGTGTCAAGAACATCCGGAGATATTACTACGCCATCATATGGACTCACAGCAGTCCGAATACCTGCTGCCTACCCAACTTCTTCTGTAAGCGGCATTGTTCACGGAGCAAGTATAACTGCAGTGTTTAGTGTTACTGCCGGCAATAACACATTTCATTTAAATGCTTACAGATCATCAGGTGCATCCAGTAGTCTTCTTAAGCCAGAAATTGCAGTCATATTTGTACCAACCAGATATGGTACAGGCGCAGAACTTAATGACAATATACCGGTAATAAGTGATACTGATCTGATACTTGGTCAATAAGCTGAATAGCTCTTATGAATATAGAGGCGGCGGTTCAATGAATCGCCGTCGATTTTTTACATATCACCCAACTAATTATTATCTGGCTTTAATAGCATATCAATAAGAATATTAAACTGCACAAAAAATGGCTTTCAGTAAACTATATTTAAATTATTTGGTAAGTCCTTACCAAAGGAGGCAGAAATGAAAAAGATATTTTTCGAACTTACTATATCAGCTTTTTGTTTTGTATGTATCTACGGACAGGGAATACCTCAAACAATAAACTATCAGGGATTACTGAAAGATACTTCCGGGGTAATTGTTTCAAATGGTAATTATAGTATAACATTTAAACTTTATGACTCCGAATCCGGAGGTACAGAACTGTGGAGTGAAACAAAATTAGTTAATGTAATCGATGGTATTGTTAATACACGCCTGGGAAATCTAACATCTATTCCCGCATCAATTTTTACAGGAATGACCTGGCTGGGCATTACT
Organism: Ignavibacteriaceae bacterium; assembly: GCA_035463895.1. GTDB lineage: Bacteria > Bacteroidota > Ignavibacteria > Ignavibacteriales > Ignavibacteriaceae > JAGXRK01. The sequence continues at coordinate 6,084 of DATHSU010000271.1, forward strand.
CTTGAAACAGGAATTGAACTCACTCCACGCATAGCACTGTCATCTGTTCCTT
>DATHSU010000272.1:0-1787 GCA_035463895.1 Ignavibacteriaceae bacterium
AATGTAACTGCTGGCAAACCAATTCTGATTTAAATTAAATGCATCTTTGAAGCCGTATTCGCCCCAGAGATTGCCATAATATGTTCTGTAAAAATTCTTTAATGCAGAAATTGATTCTTCAGGTGTGTAAGGCATAGATGACAATGCTGCCGTCGGCGCAATTGTTCCATTGTCATTAGTATATGGTTCATGAGCAGAATAACCCCATGGATTATCAGACGCCGTCAGTCCCCATGTATCCGGACCATATCCGGTATGACTTAAGGGATTTGCTATGCAATAAGCTCTGTTAATTAAAGTGTGGTTCCGATTATTTAGAAAATAATTACAGTAATTATCCCGGATATTTCTTGGATCAAATCCCAGGAAGGAATAATGAGCAAAGAATAAAGGTCCGCCATACGAATCACCAACCCAAAGTTTATAGCCATAGTATGTTTGATTCAAATAATAATTGTTGGAACTTGCCCAGCCGCTGTAGTAAAGACTTGCGGGAACACTGTGTGTTGGCGAGGCAATGGCAAGCAGATAAGTGATCATTGTTTCATTGTATCCAACAAGTTTAAAATTCATCTGCCAGCCGTAATTGGGTGACCAATGCCAGTAAAGAAAGTCACTAAATGATGCGCGTCGATACCAATCCCATTCAACACTTTCCCAAATCTGGGTTATTAAATTTCTTATTTGTTCTTCCTGCGAATTATTCTGATCAAAATATTGACGTGCTGTTAATAAACCTTGTATCATGAAAGATGTTTCAACAAGATCTCCGCCATTATCATACTGACTAAATGGAATTACTGCACCTGTGGTTCCATTCATCCAATGCGGAAAGGCACCATGAAATCTATCAGCTTGTGTATTTAAGAAGTTAAGTATCTTTAGCATTCTTTCAGCGCCCTGCTCACGTTTGATAAAATCCCGTTCAATTCCAACAAGTAATGACATAACACCAAATCCTGATCCTCCTATGGTTACAGTTTCCCCTGATCCTAATCTTTCTCTTGCTAAACCGGAAACAGGATGAGCATAATCCCAAAAGTATCTGAATGTGGCTCGCTGAACCATATCCAGAAATTCTTCATCAACCATCTCGTGAGTTACGGCAACAACGCTATCGCTGAATGGAGATTCATTTCCTGAAGAATCATAGGCGCTGACTTTAAATGTGTTTGTTATACCAGTTGCGCCCAGATTTAAAGAGAGATAAGATTTTTCCTTCGGTACGTTTGCATAAAAAACAAATTGTCCCGAAGTTTTTCGATAAACTTTGTAACCGGCAAGATCCGGTTCGGAATTATTAAACCAGACAATATCAACGTGTTTTTCATAACCGTAACCACGAACATTTTCAGGTGTGGCTGGTGGTATTGTATCTGTTTGAGCAAATGATACAATGCTTAAAAGAAGACTAAAGCTTAGACTAATAAAGAGGTTTTGTTTTTTCATTTGATATTCCATAATCTTTCCAATGGAGCCTGTTTTAAATAAATTCATTTCTTTTTTATAATCTTACATGAAAACGGATCAATTGTGTATTTCTTCGCATCAACTGAAAATATTTTTTTCTGGTTATGATAGTTTAACAAAAACATATAAGAATATTTATTGCTCTTTCGGATTACAAATTGAATGTCCGGATCCGATACTTTCGCCTGTCTTTTAATCTTATCCAATGAGACTATTTTCTCATATAAATTTAAATGCTCATCGCAAGTATAACTAAATGTAAAACCGAGAATAGTAACGAACCCTTTCCCGGATTTTTTTCTTATACCGCATACTTC
>DATHSU010000273.1:0-4267 GCA_035463895.1 Ignavibacteriaceae bacterium
GATGCCTGTCCAAAGGAAGCTCTTGAACATCAGGAAAGCGGGATGATAAAAAGATATAATATGCGTTGTGTCGGCTGTAAAAGCTGTGTTCTTGCCTGTCCTTTCGGAACTATTTTCCCTGAAGTAATTAATTATGTTACAGCTAAATGCGATTACTGTTTGAATCAGCTTGAACAGAAACCTGATTACAAACCAGCATGTGTTCAAACTGCACCGGCAAATTCTTTTATAATGAAAGAAGTAGCTGAAGATCATAAACAAAATATTTTCTTTGTTGGAAATCATCTGGCAGTTAGAACTCCCAACTGGCTGAGTAAGGAGGGAAGATTATGAACCTCGAATTGTTTTTTTATCTGCTCATCTTCCCAGGATTTTTATTCACAGCAATTCTTGGATTAACAGTCGGCTGGGTTGACAGAAAAGTTTCAGCAAGATTTCAGTATCGTGTTGGCCCTCCATTCCTTCAGAACTTTAATGATTTTTTTAAGCTGCTTGGGAAAGAGACTATCATTGTAAAAGATGGTGTGCATTCAATGTTTGTGGTCGCACCGTTCATCTCTTTTGCGATGCTTGTGCTTGTTTCTGCAATCGTCGGGACTTCACTTTTTTTTAATATCAGCTTCGGCGGAGATTTAATAGTCATTATGTATCTGCTGATGATATTTTCAGTGATGGTTGTTCTTGGAGGGTCAGCATCAGGAAATGTTTATTCAAGTCTTGGTGCCGGAAGAGAAATAAAACTACTTCTCGCTGATGAACTTGCATTCATTCTTGTCCTTCTTGTACCGATAATTAAATCAGGTTATCAACTTGATCTTGGAAATATCTTAGCCGCTCAGTCAGATGGAATGTTTATCGGTTCTGCTTCGGGAATAATCGCTTTTATAATTGGATTGCTGTGTATCCAGGCTAAAATGACATTACCTCCATTCCATATTCCTGAAGCGGAAACTGAACTTGTTGAAGGCCCATTTATGGAATACAGCGGTCCACCTTTAGGTTTTTGGAAGCTGAATCATTTTATGATGTATGTAGTATTTCCGTTTCTGCTTGTCTTGTTATTCTGGGGTGGGTTTAATTTTAACGGAATAGAAATTCTCTGGAGTGTTCTAAAATATTTATTAATTGTTGTTCTTATGATCATTATTAAAAACACAAATCCGAGAATAAGAATCGATACAGCACTTAACTTCTTCTGGAAGTATGCAACTCCATTAACATTGATTGCAATGGTGCTGGCTGTGTTTGGTTATTGAATTTAAAAAATTGAATTATTGCCCCGACCTTAAGGTCGGGGGAAAATGTTAACTCGTACTCGCTGGACTTTAGTCCAAATTAAATTGGGCTAAAGCCCTCTAAGGATGGAGATTTCTTTAACCACCAGCATAAATGCTGGGGATATGAAGAAACTAATTATGATTTAAGAACAAGGATTAACGATTTCAGAATTTTGATTTTAACTTCTTAAATCAAAAATCGTTAATCGATGTTCTGAGTTCAAAGAGAAATATAATTTTTCTAATCATAGAGGTACTAAATGAGTTGGTACAATAAGCGGCTTGCGAAATCCATCTGGGTTTATCATATGAGTGCATCGCCGTGCAACAACTGCGATATTGAAATACTCGATCTGCTTACTCCGAAATATGATGTTGAAAGATTCGGAATTAAGCTTGTCGGTTCAGTTCGTCACGCCGATGTAATTTTACTTAGTGGTGTCATCAATCAGAAAGTTGCACCGCAGGTAAAAAAGATTTATGAGCAGGCAGCTAAACCCTGCTTTGTAGTTGGAGTTGGTACCTGTCCTGCATCAGGATGCTGCTTTAAGGATAGCTACAACACAGTAAAAAAGAGAGAAGATGTAATTCCAATTCATCTCTATATTCCCGGCTGCCCGCCAAAACCGGAAGCAATGATAGAAGGTGTGGTTAAACTTGCAGGAGTTCTCAATGCATAATTACAATGAATTTATTTCCTTAATGGGAAACAAAATCTTATCAAAGATTGAAAAACAAAAAAGACTTTACTTTGAAGTTAGTAATGAGAACATAATTGAAGTTGCTGATTATCTTTTCAACAAACTCGGCTGCAGGTTGTCAACCGCTACAGGAACAGAAACATACAGAGGAATCGAAGTTCTCTATCATTTCTCACTTGATAAATCGGGTGAGTATTACTGTCCACGAGTTGTGATGCCGGACAAAAAAAATCCAAAGATGAATTCAATTACACCAATAGTTCGTGGAGCAGAATGGATTGAAAGAGAAATGGCCGAGATGCTCGGGATAACTTTTGAAGGTCATCCAAGACCAGAACCGCTTTTAACCGGAAATCATCCACAAAACATTAAAGTGCCTCTTAGAAAATGGAGAAGCAATGGATAAAAATGTAATACCTGTTGGTCCGTATCATCCGCTGCTTGAAGAAGCAGAATATTTCACTCTACAGGTTGACGGTGAAACAGTAGTTGATATTGATCTGGAAATAGGCTGGATGCACCGCGGGCACGAGTTTATTTCCGAATCTAAAACTTTTACTCAATCGCTTTACCTGGTCGAAAGAATTTGCGGTATCTGCTCAACATCTCATCCACTTGCTGCTGTTCACGCAATGGAAGATGTAGATAATATTGAAATTCCTTTGCGTGCAAGATATATAAGAACACTTGTCGGTGAACTTGAAAGAATTCACAGTCACTTGTTATGGCTTGGATTAGCCGGACATTTTATCGGTTACGACACTCTCTGGATGTGGGCATGGAAATACCGCGAGCCTGTTTTGCAGATGTTCGAGATTATTTCTGGTAATAGAAATCATTACGGTATGATGCGTGTAGGAGGGGTTGCTAAGGATGTTGATCCTGATAAAATCAAAAACCTTCTGGATATTATGGATGAAATTGAAAAGAAAATACAAATGATAGCAAAAGCTGCAAATGATGATCCTGTTCTTAAATCAAGATTAAAAGGAGTTGGAGTTCTCACTAAAAAAGATGCTATTGATTTTTGTGCTGTTGGTCCTACTGCCCGTGCATCCGGAGTTCCGGTTGATGTGAGAAAAGATGAACCTACTGATGCTTATGATCTGGTTGATTTTAAAATAATAGTTACTGAAAACGGCGATGTGTTTGATAAAACAGTGGTAAGACTTCTCGAAACATTTGAATCAATCAAGATCTGTAAACAATGTCTTGAAAAATTAAAAACAGTCAACGGGGGAATAAGAAATAATGTAAAAGAAATTTCTGCCGGTGAGGGAATTGGCAGATATGAAGCGCCGAGAGGAGAAGTATTTCATTATGTGAGAACTGACGGAACGAACAGACCTGTCAGGCATAAAGTCCGTGCGCCAAGTTATGTTAATATTCCAACATTCAAAGCTTCGTGCAAAGGCATTCCGGTTGCAGATGCACTTATAACTCTTGCTGCAGTAGATCCTTGTTATTGCTGCACCGAAAGGTCAATAAAAATTCGTGATAAGAACAACGAGCCGTATCAATTGGATCTTATGAAGCTCTCACGTGAAAAAACAGAACAGATCAGGAGGCAAATGAAATGATAATCAATGAACTACTGCTGTTTCTAATTGTCCCGCTTGCGGTTGGTTTTGTTAATCTTTTCCTTCCTGTATTCTTACGGAAAGTCTTAACATTCCTTGCTCTTGCTTTCGGACTGGTAATGGTTTATTTGTTCTATCAAAGTACTATGGATTCCTTTGCTTACTTCGGGCAAATTATTTTTTCATTAGACCAGCTAGGTTTATTTGTCGTTGCTTTCATTCAGATACTCAGCTTTATCATTTTGATTTTTTCTCTCAATGGATTGGATAAGGATTCCGAGAAAAGATTTTTCTTTCTCTATCCAATAACGGTTTCTTTTTGTAACGCTGTTGTTCTAAGTGAACATGCTCTGTCGTTTTTAATCTTTTGGGGATTAAGTGGATTAACTCTTTACTTATTCGCAACGATGGGCAAAACCCTTGATGCACCAAAAGCTGCTAAGAAAACATTTATAATTATCGGCGGAAGCGATGCTTTTTTATTAATGGGACTTGTAATTATGTGGTTGATTTCTCCAGCTTCAGGTTGGTCTCTTAATAATCCGCAAATACCTTTACAGGGAGAATATGCACACATCGCATTTATCTTTTTGCTGATTGCTGCATTTGCCAAAGCCGGTGCTTTTCCTTTACATACCTGGGTTCCTGATTTCAGTCAGAATTCTCCTGTTGAAAGTGCAGCATTTCTTCCTCCTTCACTTGACAAACT
>DATHSU010000274.1:0-5021 GCA_035463895.1 Ignavibacteriaceae bacterium
ACTATACGGAATCATAGTTGAAATAATGGTGCCTATTCCATACTTTTCATCATACTTGTGAGCGAATGCGACTATTAAAGGAATATAGCTCATCATTGGAGTAACTAAGTTTGTAACTGACTCGCCTATTCTGAAGGCAGCCTGTGTAAGTGCAGGATGATATCCCAGCAGCATAAACATAGGAATGAAAACGGGGGCCATAATCGCCCACTTTGCTGATGCACTTCCCATAAACAGATTTATAAAAGCAGCCAGTATAACAAAAGCGGCAATTAGTGGAATGCCGGTTAAGCCAATATTCTTAAGGAACTCTGCACCGTTGATAGCTATGATTAGCCCAAGATTACTATATCTAAAAAAATAAACGAATTGTGCGGCAAAGAAAACTAATACAATATATGTTGCCATTGTACTCATAGATTTTATGATATGCTTCATAAAATCTTTATCATTTCTGATTGTCTTAGCGATTATACCATAAACCAAGCCCGGAACTAAAAAGAAAATAAGAATCCCGGTAATAATCCCATCAAAGAAGGGGGAATGAAGCACCTCACCGTTTTTCGGATTTCTGAAAATGCCGTTTTCAGGCAGAACTGTAAGAACCAGTAGGATAACCAAAATAAAAAGACTTATGCCTGCCCACCTTAATCCTTTTTGTTCAACAGGAGTGATAGTATCAACAGGTGTTTTTTCAGCATTACCGTCATAAGTTTTTAATCTAGGCTCAACTATTTTCTCTGTAATCCATGTTCCTATAATCACAATCATGAAAGCTGAAATAAACATAAAATAAAAATTAACTGCTGCATTAACTCTCATATCTGGATCGATAATATGAGCAGCCGATTCGGAGAGTCCGGCAAGCACGGGATCAATGGAACCAATTAAAAAATTAGCACCAAAACCACCGCTAACTCCGCAAAATGCTGCTGCTAATCCGGCCATGGGGTGTCTGCCTAGTGCATAAAAAATTGCGGCACCTAATGGAATAAGAATTACATAACCTGCTTCTGAGGCGAGATGGGAAAGTACACCGGCAAAAACAATTGCACCTGTAATTAATTTTTTCGGAGCATTAAGTACAAGAGCACGGATCATTGAATTGAATAAGCCCGAACCTTCAGCAACACCTATTCCGATCATAACAGCGAGTACATAGCCTAACGGAGGAAAATTCACAAAGTTGTGAACAACATTTGTGTACATCCATCTTAAACCATCTGCATTCAGTAAATTCTTCACCACTATAATGGATCTGTCAGCAGGATGAATTGCCGTTAATGCTAATAGATCACTAAGCCAGGATGCAAGCGCTACTATCACCGCAAGAAGTGCAAATAAAGTCGCAGGGTGAGGAAGTTTGTTACCAATGATTTCGATGTAGTCTAAAGTTTTATTAAAGACCCTGGATGCTAAGGATGGTTGTGTCAATTAATTCTCCAAAAAAATATTTCCAAAATTATGTTTTGTATATTCAACAATGAAATGATTCTTTATAATTATTTTGTTACTTAGAAACATAAACTTTATTAAAGGAGAAATAATGCCGACATTAGTCAAGAATCCATCAATAATTGAAGCGGCTGGAAATAAACCGAAAATAATCAAGGAATTCATTGGTCGAGTTAATTCAGGAACTGAGCAAATCAGTATTGCAAAAATGACCAGTCCACCAGGTTGGATTGAACCGGGTCAGAAACCTGAATTTGATGAGTATACTTTAGTACTTAAAGGTTTACTTAGAGTTGAAACCAAAGATACAGTGTTTGATGTTTCAGCAGGTCAGGCAATTATTGTGAATAAAAATGAATGGATAAGATACAGCACTCCGGAGAAAGAAGGGGCGGAATATATAGCAGTTTGCCTGCCCGCTTTCAGTGTGGATACCGTTAACAGGGATGAAAAATAAGCTTTAAAAAAAGGAACCCGGTAACCGAAGCTACCGGGCCTGCCCATACAAAAGGTCTGGGGGTAAACCTTCTGCATGCTGCGGTGTAAAAATATATGTTACTTATATCTAATGCAATACTTAAATAAATAAAAGTAAAAAAAATATTTTTTATTGTAGTAATAAAACGACTTAAAAATAAAAACTGTAAAAATTTTTTATAAGTATATTAAGATATCAGATAATGGACAGATAATTTGCGATATCTTTTTACAATGTAAAGTTTAATAAGGAATAGAAAATTATTATGCAATTTTTAAATTTTGTCAAAGTTTAACTGTTGCTAAATGTTAAAAGCATAATTAATAAATACTTTGCTCTCAAAACTATTTTCTCAGTAATCTAATCATTTCCTGAACTGCTTCTTTAATACCAACAATTACAGCACGGGCAATGATTGACTGACCAATACTTACCTCATCAATATCGGTAAGCTCACGGAATATTTTGATATTTTGATAGTTTAATCCGTGCCCGGCATTTACACCAAGACCAAGTTTTTTAGCATGCTTTGAGGCGATACGAATTCTCTCAAGTTCATCAAACTGTTCTTCCTCTGAAAGAGCATTTGCAAAAACACCAGTGTGTAACTCAATAAAATCGGCACCTATTTCTGCTGCTGCATCAATGTGATTAAGATCAGGTTCAACAAACAGAGAGACCTCAATTTCCGATTCGTGAAGATCTTTAATTGTTTCCTTTAATAAAATAATATTATCTATAACATTTACTCCACCCTCTGTTGTCAACTCCAGTCTTTTCTCAGGAACTATCGAAGCCAGTTCCGGACCAACATCACAAGCAATTCTGATAATTTCTTCAACGGCAGCCATTTCAAGATCCAGCTTTGTTGTAATCAGTTCACGAAGTAATCTTACATCGCGCTCATTAATATGTCGTCTGTCCTCACGAAGATGAACGACAATACCATCCACACCTGCCTGCTCTGCAATCAGTGCGGCTGTTACAGGATCAGGCTGTTCTTCGCCTCTGGCATTTCTTAATGTTGCTATATGATCAACGTTTAATGTTAATCTCATTTTGTATCCTTAAAATATTTCATTAATAATATTTAAAAATGAATTTAATCCGATTCCATAATCACCAGCTCTGAATCTTAAAGAAGATATAAAATCGATTAAAAACATAATTCCTATATGAACTGCTACACAATAATAAAACGATTTTGTTCTCAGAGCAAGAATACCGAGTGCAATTCCTCCGGCAATTGCTCCAAAAGTTTCAAGTTCCGGTTTGCCGTTATGCAAAATTACAAAAGGTATCATTTGAATTAATACTGCATAGTATCCAAACTTTTCTTTTAAGCCGAATAGCATAAATCCGCGCCATATAAATTCCCAGGCAAACATATAAATGAGCATGCCAGACTCATAAATAAAAAATAAACTCCAGGAATCTCTTGCGCTGTGGAGATGGGGATACTTCTGCACAAAACTTTCTTTTGCTGAAACAAACCATATCAGAGGTAGCATAACAATTAAAAAAATTACCGTAAGTTTTATTCCGGTTTTATAATCACCCAGCTGTAAACCATAATCCTTAAGATTTTCTTTTAAAATTATTTTTATAATCAGAGCGGAAAGAATAAACAATGTGAAAAAGTCACTTATAAACCAATATGCATACTCAATAAGGTAAACGTCGTAACCGGATGGAATGTATTCAAACAAATTGTTTCGAAAAAATTTTCTTGATGTGTAATACCAGGAAATTGTTTGAAGCACAGCAACTGATAAAAAAATAATTATCACTTTCTTATCAAGTCCGTTTATGATTTCCCGGAGGTTCCTTAGTTCATTTACAAATTTTTCTGGTTTATTTGGTTTGTTCATACATATATTTCATTATTGGCAAAAAAATGAGACAATTTGTCCAAAGCTTTTAGAAAATTAACAAATTTTTACGATTTTTCAGTTATTTAGCACTAAAAACCTATTGACAAATTTTTACTCTTACAATATATTAGCACTCGCGTTTTGAGAGTGCTAATAAAATTTTCATTTCAAAAATAATTAAATCAAAGGAGTAAAAATATGAGTAAAATAAACTTAAAGCCATTGGCAGATAGAATAGTTGTTAAGCCTGCCGAAGCTGAAGAAAAAACTGCCGGCGGAATCATTCTTCCTGATACAGTAAAAGAAAAACCGGTTGAAGGAACTATTGTTGCAGCAGGTCCCGGAAAAGTTGCAGACGACGGTAAAGTAGTTAAGATGGAAGTTAAAGTCGGTGATAAAGTTCTTTATGGAAAATACAGTGGGACAGAAGTTACCATAAACGGTGTAGAATACCTTATCATGCGCGAAAGCGACATATTCGGAATTCTTGGTTAATAAAGTTTTAATTGTAAATAAAATAAGAGGAAATAAACTATGTCAAAACTAATTGAATACAGCGTTGAAGCTAGAACCGGACTAAAGTCAGGTGTTGATAAACTGGCTAACGCGGTTAAAGTTACACTTGGTCCAAAAGGACGTAACGTAATTATTGATAAAAAATTTGGGGCACCAACTGTTACTAAAGATGGTGTTACCGTAGCAAAAGAAATCGAACTTGATGACCCAGTAGAAAATATGGGCGCTCAGATGGTTCGTGAAGTAGCTTCTAAAACCAGTGATGTTGCCGGTGACGGAACTACAACAGCAACAGTTCTTGCACAAGCTATTTACAGAGAAGGATTAAAGAACGTAACTGCAGGTGCAAATCCAATGGATCTGAAAAGAGGTATTGATCTTGCAGTAACAAAAGTTGTTGAGTACTTAAAGAAAGTAAGCAAAGAAGTTGAAGGTAGAAACGAAATAGCCCAGGTTGGTTCTGTTTCAGCTAATAATGATAAATCAATTGGTGATCTTATAGCTGATGCGATGGATAAAGTTGGTAAAGATGGCGTTATTACAGTTGAAGAAGCTAAAGGTACTGAAACTTCACTGGATGTAGTTGAAGGTATGCAGTTCGACCGCGGCTATATTTCACCTTACTTTGTTACAGACGCAGAAAAGATGTAAGCTGTTCTTGATGATCCTTTCATTCTTATTCACTATAAGAAAATCTC
>DATHSU010000275.1:0-29334 GCA_035463895.1 Ignavibacteriaceae bacterium
TACAACATCTTCAACTCCAAACTCGTAGCCGAATAAATATTCTTTATCTTCATCAACATCAATTACTCCAACCATATTCGGTATATCATGTCCGAAGTAATAAAGGAAAGAACTATCCTGCCGGAAATGATATGTGTTAGCTGCATAATTCATCGGCGCTTCATCATTGCCGGGGAATAGCAACAATCCGTTTTTAAATTTCTTTTTTAATTCTTCTCTTCTTTTGATATATATATTCTTATCAAACATAAATGCTCCTTAATAGGATAAATTGATTTTGATTGGTGTAAAATTAGAGAATAAAAGAGAGGATTTAAAGTAATTATTAAAGAGGATTATTTCTTTTTCAATATCATAACGGCAAAAAATACAGCTGCCTGAAGTAAAATAATAGTTGCACCGCTTGGTACATTCATATAATAAGATATCCAGAGACCAATTAATGCTGTGGAAACTCCGATGATAATTGAAACCACCGTCATTTTACTGAAACTATTATTCAACAATCTTGATGCTGCCGGTGGAATTACGAGGAAAGCGGCTATCAAAACAATTCCAACTACTTTAATTGATACAACAATAGTAACGGCAATAAGTATGCTTAACAGATAATCATCAAACTGAACAGGAATGCGGTCAGCCTGCGCGAGTTCACGATCGAACGATGAATAAGCCCATCTTTTCCAGAATGGAAAAAGAAGCAGGGTTATTATTATTAAGATGATTGGTACAATTATGTCTAATAAAGTAACAGAAAGGATTGACCCGAAAAGATAATTAAACGCATCGCTTGAGTATTGACGTTTAAGGAAAATAAAAATAATTCCGAGCGCCATTGAAACAGAAAAGAAAATACCGATTGTTGTATCGCCGCCCAGTTTGGTTTTATCCTTTACCCATGTAATTCCAATTGCAACCAACACTGTAAATGGAACCGCCACCCATATAGGTTCGGTTTCCAGAAGTATACCTAAAGCAACGCCTCCGAATGCAGCGTGGGCAAGTCCGCTTCCTAAAAATCCTAATCCGCGCTGAACGATGAAAACACCATAATAGCTTGCAAGAAATCCGACAAGAATTCCCGCTACAAGTGCGCGCTGCATAAACGGAAGTGAAAGCATTTCAAACAAAGGAATTTATTACTACTGTTAAATTTTATTAAAATAAATTGTTAATCAAGATTTATAAATTCATTTTAAATTGATTGAATGATTGTTTAATCGTTTAACGACAAATATTTTTGAACTTCAATCATCCATTCAATCAATAAGTCAATCTCTCGTTTCGTATTCGTCTCTCATCCAATCGTTCTTATTCCATGCTCGTGACCAATATGCCCGAAAGCAATTCTTAAATTATTTTCACTTAATGCTTCTTTAGGAACGCCAAAGCTGACCTGTTTTCTGTTCAGCAATAAAACAAAATCCGAATGATGATGTGCAACATGCCAATCGTGCGTAATCATTAATATCGTTGCTTTTGATTTTTCCTGGTATGATTCCAGCAGATTATATAAGTCTGCTTCGCCTATTGCATCAATGCCTGTTGCAGGTTCGTCAAGCACAACAAGTTTGGGAGAACGGACAATGCTTCTGGCAAGACAAACTCTCTGCAGTTCACCACCGGATAATTCCGATAACGTTCTTTCAGCAAGATTTTTCGATTTAACCATTGCCAAAGCTTCTAAAGATTTTTCTCTTTCATTTCCTTTTACACTCCACGGCCAGCGTCTTGTTAGTCCCGATGTTACAAGTTCAATTGCAAGAGCTGGAAAGTTTCTATCCATTGTTTTTATCTGCGGAACATAACCGATTAAGGATGGATCAGCCTCGTCAGGAGTTTTACCAAATATTGATACTTCTCCTTTTTCATACTTTATGAGTCCAAGAAGTATTTTCATCAAAGTGGATTTACCAGCGCCATTAGGACCGACAATAGAAACAAATGAATTATCGGGAATAGAAAGGTTTATGTTCTCAAGAACTTTTATATCACCGTAACTGAAAAAGAGATTTTTTATTTCAATAGCAGGATTCATTGAAGCGCTTTTTTTATTATCTCTAAATTATGCAAAATAATTTCTTCATACGTCATCATACCCGGCACACCGCCGATTGGATCCAGCTCAAATTCCTTTATTCCGGTTGATTCTGCAAGTACTTTTGCGGGCTTATCACTGTGCTGTTTATGAGTGAAGATAGCTTTAACGTTCTGCTTTTTCACAAGTTCCATTAATTGTTTGATATCTTTAGGTGTTGAATGATATCCGGGTGCAATTTCGATCGAACCAGCAACAAAAAAATTATACCTTTCAAAAAAATAACTGTAGAATGGATGAGCTGTGAAAACATTTCTATGTTGAATTTTAGCTGTTTCTGCTTTTAATAAACTGTCCATTACTAAAAGCGTTTCCGAAAAAAGTTCAGCATTTGCTTTGAAATAATTTTCGTTATCGGGGTCAATATCAGTTAATTCATTTAGAAGTGCCGGCAGCATTGATCTGACTGTGAGCGGATCAACCCAGAAGTGAGGATCTATTCCCAGCGATTCCTCATCTGTGCCGTGCTGATGGTTGTGATTGTGATCGTGATCATCAAAATGATTATGAACTTTTATTTCTATTAAAAATTCATCAGGAACAAGTTTTAACATTTCGATTTTTTTATCAACATCAATTCTGGCAGCCCAGCCGTCAAGCGCTTCAGAGCCATAAAAAAATGCAGCACAGTTTTGAATAGTTTTGAAATCTGATGGAAGCATCTCGTAAGTATGCGGATCAGCACCGGCAGGAAGAATTGATTTTATTTCTATTTTATCACCAACTATTTCCTGTATTATAGCTTTAAATGGATAAATAGTTGTTACTATATCAGTTTTCTGTTTTTCAACAGTACATCCTGCAAACAAAAGATATGAGAAGACGAGTATGTGAGAAATTGCTTTCATAGGGTATTACGAACAAGCATCTCTGCTAAAAAGTTTTTCTAAACAGTAAAATAATTACGAACCCGATTTACGCTTCTTTGATTTATGTTGAATGACCTTAGGTTTTCTTACCAGATAATACAATCCCATCAACACAAACGGAATGCTTAGTATCTGTCCCATATTCAATAACATTCCTGCTTCAAAGGCAGATTGATCTTCTTTAATGAACTCAACAAAAAATCTGAATCCGAAAATGAATATCAAAAACAATCCGAACAGAAATCCTGTTTTAAGTGTTTCCCGTTTCTTAAGGTAAATGAAATAAAGAATGCCGAAAGAAATAAAGTAAGCAATTGATTCGTATAATTGCGCCGGATGGCGCGGAATATCATCAACACTCGTAAAGATAAACGCCCAGGGAACATCCGTCTGCATTCCGATTATTTCTGAGTTAAAAAGATTGCCCAGTCGGATTAAAGCACCACCGAGAGCAACAACAATTACTAAACGGTCGAGTGTCCAGAGCATACCTTGATCTTTTTTCTTCTTTTCAAAAAGATAAAGTGCAGTAAGAATGCCGATCGCAGCACCATGGCTGGCAAGTCCGCCTTCCCATACTTTTAACATCTCAAAAGGATTTGATAAATAATAAGCGGGATCGTAAAAGAGACAATGACCAAGTCGAGCTCCAATTACAGTTCCAAGTATAACATAAATTGATAATTGTTCGAGATCGGATTGAGGTTTTTTCTCAAGTTTATAAACGCGTGTCAGGATGATGAAGCCAAAAACAAAAGCAAGCGCAAATAAAAGTCCATACCACCTTAAGGTAATTGGTCCTATGCTTGTTATCTCACGACTTACGTCCCAGGTAATGTAAGATAAAAGAAATGCTATGTTTTCAATCAAGACTATCATTACTCAGTTTTCTTTTTTGACTTTCTTGTTGTTTTTGTTTTGGTAGAAGCTTTCTTCTTTGTATCTGATTTCTTTTTAGTTTTGGGTGTTGCCTTAACCTTAGACTTTGATTCCGTTTTGGCTTTCACAGACACAGATTCGGTTTCGTTTAATAGTTCTAAAACATTTTCATAAGTAAGTGAAGCCGGTTCTTTATCTTTAGGTATTCTCACATTCTTTTTACCAGCTTTTATATAAGGCCCCCATCTGCCGTTAAGTATCTGGTAATCGGGATTTTCTTCAAATATCTTTATGGTTTTTTCATCATCGGCTATTCGTTTAGCTTTTATCACCTCAATTGCTTCTTCCAAAGAAACAGTATGAGGATCATAATCTTTCTTAAGAGAATAAAACTTACTTTTATGTTTTAAGTAAGGTCCAAATCTTCCGATTGCTGCAACTACTTCGGATTCCTCAAATTCTCCAATTGTTCTGGGTAATTTAAACAATTCCAGAGCTTCATTTATTGTTATTGATTCAAGTTTCTGATCTTTTCTCAAGCCGGCATATTCAGGTTTTGATTCCGGATCAGTTAAATCAGTAAGCTGAGCAACGGGGCCAAATCTTGCCATTCTTACCGATAATTGTTTACCTGTTTTCGGATCGGTCCCGAGAATTCTTTCTCCGGATACTCTTTCGCTATGCTCAATTGTTTTCTCTACATCTTTATGGAATGGATGATAAAACT
This sequence comes from Ignavibacteriaceae bacterium, assembly GCA_035463895.1. GTDB lineage: Bacteria > Bacteroidota > Ignavibacteria > Ignavibacteriales > Ignavibacteriaceae > JAGXRK01. The sequence goes on from DATHSU010000275.1 coordinate 4,574, forward strand.
CATCGAGCATTTCATGGTAATCGATTTTACCTAGTGCGACATCATCAAGTTCTTCTTCAACGTGAGCTGTAAACTGGTAATCCAGAATTTTTGGAAAGTTCTTCATAAGAAAATCATTTACCAGCATTGCTATATCATTAGGGAAGAGCTTTCCTTTATCAACTCCCGTTCTTTCGGTTCGCTTTTCTTTTTTAATTTCACCTGGGGGAACTAATGTTATTAACCGGTATACTCTTTCAGTTCCGTTTCGTTCTTCTTTGTGAACATAGCCGCGTTTCTGGATCGTGCTGATGGTCGGAGCATACGTAGAGGGTCTTCCTATTCCCAGTTCCTCAAGTTTTTTTACAAGACTTGCTTCTGTATATCTTGGAGAAGGACGTGTAAATCTTTCAGTTGCTGTTATATCCTTCATCTGAAGAGATTGACCTTCCTTTAGAGGAGGCAATATATCCGTATAACCATTCTCGCCATTCTCATCATCAGTATCTTCAAGATAAACTTTAAGAAAACCGTCGAACTTTATCACTTCGCCCTTTGCAGTCAAAGTTTCATCCGTGGTTGAGATTTTTATTTTTGCAATAGTTCTTTCAAGCTCGGCATCACTCATTTGCGAAGCAATTGCGCGCTGCCATATTAATTCATAAAGTGATTTTTCATCTTTTGTTCCGTCAACGGTTTCTACAGCGAAATCAGTAGGACGAATTGCTTCGTGCGCTTCCTGTGCGCCTGCAGATTTTGTTTTGAATTGCCGCCTGTTCCAGTAAAGCCTACCGAAATCATTGTGGATTGCCTGTTTTGCAGCTTCCTGAGCAAAGTCCGATAGGTTAACCGAATCCGTTCTCATATATGAAATTTTTCCCGCCTCATATAATCTCTGCGCAACCATCATAGTTTTAGAAACGGAGAATCTTAATTTTCTGCTTGCCTCCTGCTGCAAAGTGGAAGTAGTAAAAGGCGGTGCGGGTGTTTTCTTGAATGGTTTCTTTTCCAGACTTTCAACGGTGAACTCGGCATTTTTACACTTGTTGAGAAACTCTTCCACTTCCTTTTCAGTTTTTAGGTATCCGGGAAGTTCTGCTCTTAATTCATTCTTCTTTCCGTTTTCATCCTCAACTAAAAATTGACCAATAACTTTGAATCTTGACTCAGGAACAAAAGCATCAATCTCTCTCTCACGTTCAACAATAAGTCTTACTGCAACCGACTGTACTCTTCCGGCAGAAAGTTTTGATTGGACTTTTCTCCATAGCACTGCAGATATTTCAAATCCAACAAGACGGTCTAATATTCTTCTTGCCTGTTGTGCATCAACAAGATTCATATCAATGTTTCTCGGATTAGCAATAGCTTCAAGAACAGCATTCTTGGTTATTTCGTTAAACACAATGCGTTTAATTTTTTCATCAGGAAGTTCAAGAGCTTCTTTAAGATGCCATGATATCGCTTCACCCTCACGGTCCTCATCGGTTGCAAGCCAGACTGTTTCCGCTTTCCTGGTGAGTTTTGTCAATTCTTTAACAACATTTTTTTTATCGTCGGGAATTTTATAAACAGGCGCGAAGTTATTTTCAATATCCACACCCTTATCTTTTTTTACAAGATCACGTATGTGTCCATAGCTTGATGTGACTAAAAAATCCTTACCAAGATAACCTTCAATAGTCTTAGCCTTAGCCGGAGATTCAACAATAACTATATTTTTTGACATAAATCCTTGTTTTTTTACATATTTGAAAAAAGCGCCTGCAAATTAACTTAATCTTTCAGCAAAATACAAAGTCAATAAGAAATGGATGTTAGATGATGTGAGATGAAATACGTATCAGAGTTTAAATATCCAGAGATTTATTAACACTCGAAATAATTAAGTTCAAAATTACTCCGTGGTTCTTCGTGGATTCTCCGTGACTCTCCGTGTAAGAATTCTTTCACGAAGATTCACGAAAAAGTCACTGAGTTACGCGAAGTTTAATTACTTTCTTTTAATGAATGTAGAAAATTTATTCTCTTCGGTTTTTTCTGAATGAGCCATAAATCCCTTTTTGTTAACAATGTCAATAAGCGGCAGAGGAATAAAGGGAGTAATTAATAAATACAGTTCATCACCGGTGAGTGTTTCAATATCTTTTACCACTTTAGAAACCGGGTGAACTCCGCTTTCAAGGTCTTCTCTTGCATCATAAGTCAGCTTAATATTTTCTTCTTTAACCCAACCGGGTTTTACAGTGTTTGCATTATTTTTTTCATTATCGGTAATAAGAGTTTCCTGTCCGACTGTTTTCCTTAACTCGTTAATGAGAGTCGGCAATGCCACATTTCCAATAACTGCTGCCTGTTTAAGGGAGGTTACCTTTGCTATAGTTTTTCTAAGAACCGGATTTTTTATTTTTTTAAAAACAGGAGCTATTTCTATAAGTTTATCTTCAAGCTCCGGGTAGGCATTTAATAAGTCTGCTACGATTGTCTGCGGAGTTATCTGCAGTTTATTTTTATCAATCATTTCTTTGTCCATAATTATTTATCGTAAGTCAGCAATCTTCGTTCGCCATCTATTTCGCGGAATTGTTTGATGTCCTGTGTAACTTCAAGAGTTCCAAGATATTCTTTATTTGCATTTCTTACAGCATAATATGCAATGTGAACATATTTATTCTGAAAGTTTATCCAGAATTTTGCTGAATCCTGTTTGCCTGATTTGAAATCATCTACAATCAGTTCAACTATATGAACGCTTTTAGGCGGGTGACAGAACTGAACTTTTCTTCCAAGAATGGCGCGGTTTCTTTCAAATATTCTGTCTCCACCGTGAGAGAAAAATTTCACCCTGTCATGTTTATCAACAAAAGTGAGATCTACAGGAAGGTTGCTGAACAATGCTTCAAGCTCTTCAACTGAAAATGAACCTGTTGATAAATTAATTTTTCCGCCGTCTGTTTTTTGCGGTTCAGAATATCCTTCAATTACGGGCGTCCATTTTTCTCTTGGCGAGAATAGGCAGTATCCTATTTCATCACTTTGATTGTATATCTCAGCCCAATCGATTTCCGTAAATGCATCAAGACACATAGGGAAGAGGATGTGTTCTTCTTTATATATCATTTCTTCAATTGCTTTTACGGCAGGTGAAAGAACAAATTCGATGTAACCGTTCAGTTCTTCAGCAGTTGCAGCTTTGCTTTCTTCAAACAGTTTATGAGCTGATCTGAGAAACTCTCTTACTTCATCGTGCTTTCCCCACATTACCATAGGCGGACCGGTGATGTTATATTTTTCAAGATAGGGGAACACAACATTTTCTTTTCTAACGTAGTGTTTTTCAACATCCATTAATGAATTGAATATCGAACGAATCTCGAACAGAAGTTCGCTTGCATCTTCTTCCGGTTTAATTTTACCTGCTTTATCAAACAGCATCTTAATCTTAGCGATTTCATTTGTAAGTGCTGAGTTTTCTTTTGTCATTGTATCAACAGGATGACCGGCAGGAACGTTTTTTGCGGATGATATATCAATCTTTCCCTTTAATGCATCAGTATGAATATCACAGAACTTAAGAACTTCCTCCTGCGGAAGACCTTCATTAATTAACTCCTGCTCTGCACGGACAAATTCGCCGTATGGAACACTGCCCATAAGGTCAGAAAGTTTTTGACGTGTTTCTTCAACACTTACGCCATTGTGTAAATCATTTATCAGTTTTTTTAGTTGGTCAACTCTTTGTTTACTGTTATCTATTATTTCACTCATTGTATTATTTCCTTTGTCTTTTTCTCCGTGGCTATTCGTGACTTCTCTGAGCTGCTTCGTGAAAGTATTCTTAATTCTCGCTTCTCAGAGATTTAGTTTACCTGAACCTCTTTTAATATATCTCCGTTAACTCCCATTACAACAACCTTCAGCGGAATATCTTTCCCTGATTCCTTGAGAGCTTCAGTAGCCAGCTGATATAAGCCGCTGCAGCATGGGACCTGCATAACAAGCACCGTAATTGATTTTAAATTAGATTCTTTTAGCATAGCAACCAGTTTATCCAAATAGACTTCCTGGTTACTGTCAAGCTTTGGACAAGCGATTGCCAGGCTTCTGCCGCTCATAAAATCCTTATGAAAATCACCATAAGCAAAAGCACAACAGTCAGCTGCAAGAAGCAAGTCTGAGTTCTGAAAATAATTTGCATAAGGTGATACAAGATGAAGCTGAACAGGCCATTGCTTTAAGTGTGATTGCCTTGTTCCTGTTTCCACATCTGATTTTTCCTGAACATCAAAGCTCATTGAACGCGATCCGGGACAACCTGAACCGTGGTGATGTTGTAGTTGATTGTTTTGCTTAACCGGATTATCTATGTCGTTTGCGGTTAAATATTTTATTGCTTCCTGAAAGTATTTCATTTCATTGTGATCGATCAAATGTTCAAGATGTGCTTTAATAACATTCGGACCACCTTTAATAATTGTATCCATCACCTTGGTTTCATTATATGGTTCTGCCTCGCGTACATCAATTGTAATTGCACCTTGCGGACAATGACCAATGCAGGCACCAAGACCATCACAAAATAGATCACTGATCAACCTGGCTTTACCATCAATTATTTGTAATGCTCCTTCATGGCAGCTGGGGACACAATCACCGCATCCGTCACAAAATTCTTCATCAATATTTACAATTTTTCTCAGCATTATAACCTCGTTTATAAAATCAGACAAAAACATCTGATTAAAGATAAAACCATTTTTTCAAAGAAGCAAACTAATTTGTCTTAAGAAAAATGAAGAAATTAAAACTAATTGAACTTTTTTCTGCAAAAATGAATTATTATCTTACTTTTAATAAAAAAAGATTATTAATGAATGTTATCAAAAAATCCCATTTTCTGGATTTCTATAATAATCTGGTAGATGGAAATAAAGACAAATGTTCTGACATTGTACAATTTCTTATCGACGAAGGCGCAGACCTAAAAGATATTTATGTAGATTTATTCCAGAAATCTCTTTATAGAATTGGTAAGTTATGGGATCATAACGAGCTGACTATTCCAGAAGAACATATGGCAACACAGATCACGGAATCTTTGATTGCTAAGTTTGCACCGCCATCTCCTGTTAACTCTAATAGAAAAGCAGTTGTTACTTGCATCGATAAGGAATTTCATGAAATAGGACCTAGGATGGTATCTTATGTTTTTGAAATGAATAACTGGAAAACTTATTTTCTGGGAGCTTCTGTTCCGACAAAAGAAATTGTGAAATATGTAAAACAAATTGATCCGGATGCTGTTGCACTTTCATTCGGACTTTACCTGAACCTAGGCAGATTTCTCGAATTAGTAGACCATCTCATTAAGTTTTTCCCTCACAAGAGGATAATTGTGGGGGGGCAGGCACTTAAAGAAAATTCAGAAAATATTTTAAAAAAATACCCGAACGCTGTTTATATTCCATCTATTCACGAACTTGACGAGTACCTGAAGAAGGAATACTCCTAATAAAAGGCAAAGCATTTTAACTTTGCCTTTTATTTTAACTTTTCATATTTTTAAGCGCACTTAAATTTATTATTATAATTAGCTTAAATGAAAAACATATCAAAAGAAGATTATCTGAGCGCTATTTATAAATTCAGAGATGAAAATGGTGAGATTAAACCAAATCTTATTGCCGAATCGCTTGAAATTTCGAATGCTGCCGTTACAGATATGCTGCGTAAGCTTTCAAAAGATGGTTTTGTGATATATAAGAAATATAAAGGCATAAGACTAACTGCAGATGGAGAAAACTATGCGAAAAACATGATCCGGCGTCATAGGATATGGGAAACCTTTTTACATCAGGTGCTTGGAATGCCCTGGGATAAAGTCCACGACGAAGCAGAAAAACTTGAACATTCCTCATCTGATGAATTGATTAATAGAATAGAAGAGTATCTTGATTATCCAGAGTCAGATCCGCATGGATATCCTATTCCGGATAGAAAAGGCAAAATGCCCAAGCATAAAAATGCGATTGCAATTTCAGAGTTATATAAAAATGATAGGGTTGAGGTTATTCGGGTTAACGATACGCATAAGGGAATGCTTGGATACATTTCTAAAATAGGTGTTGAGCTCGGCAAAGAAATAGTTATAAAAGACATTCTGAAATTTGATGGTTCGATGCTTCTTAAAATAAATAATAAAGATGTAAACATTAGTAAAACTATTGCCTCAAATATTTTTGTCGAAAAGATTGAAGGATGAATTAAGAGATGAGTGAACCATTAATACTTTTAATAATAGGAATTATCACACTGATTTTTTTCATAATTCTATTTTATCCCAACAAAGGAATAATGGCGACCTGGAAAAAATCTAACTTCGCCAGTAGAAAGGTACTCATTGAAGACGCATTAAAATATTTATATAACTGTGAATACAATAACATTAATTGCACTTTAACCGGAATAGCCGGAAATCTTTCAATTTCTTCTGATGATGCTGCAGACCTTGTTTCAAGATTAGAATCAATGGGTTTGCTAACGGCACATAGCGATGCTCTGTCTATCACTTCTGAAGGAAGATCTTATGCATTACGCATTATTCGTGTTCACCGTCTTTGGGAAAAATATCTGGCTGATCAAACAAGTGTTCATGAAACAGAATGGCATCAGAAAGCTGAAGAGGTTGAGCACCAACTCACTCCCGAGCAGGCAGACCAATTAGCAGCGCAAATCGGAAATCCGGTTTTTGATCCTCACGGTGACCCGATTCCTTCATCATCAGGAGATATTCCCGAGAAAAGAGGAAAGCTTTTAACTGAAATGAAACCCGGTGATTTTGCAATTATTACACATATTGAAGATGAACCTCCCGCAATTTACAGTCAGATTGTAGCAGAAGGACTTTATCCGGGAATGCAAACAAGGATGCTTGAGGTATCAGATAAAAGAATCAAGTTTGTTGCAAATGGTGAAGAATGTGTCCTTTCCCCTCTGATTGCAAAAAGTATAACTGTAGGGGTTATGAAATTTGAAAAACCTGTTAAAGGAAAATTCAGGTCGTTATCGGATTTGAAAATTGGTGAAAAAGGAAAAATACTCGGCATAGCAAAATCACTGCGCGGCCAGCAGCGCCGAAGATTAATGGATCTTGGCTTAGTGCCGGGAACAGAAGTGGAAATTGAAATGAAGGGACTTTGGGAAGATCCGGTTGCTTATCGTATTAGAGGAGCAACGGTTGCATTGCGTAAAAATCAAACAGATAAAATTTATCTGGTAAATGAACAGGTGTAAAAATGTCCGGACTCGACTTAAATAACTGCGCTGATTGTCCTGTTCATAATCTCGGCAATCTTAAAAAACTCGGGATAAATATGAGTAACTTCGACTATGTTGTTGCTCTTGCCGGAAACCCGAATACTGGTAAAAGTACTGTTTTTAACTATCTCACAGGTTTAAGACAACACACCGGCAATTGGCCCGGTAAAACTGTTACCCGTGCCGAAGGTGGCTTTGAGTACAATAATAAAAAATTCAAACTTGTTGACCTGCCCGGTACATACTCACTTTTATCGACAAGCACCGATGAAGAAGTTGCTCGTGATTTTATATTATTTAGTCAACCCGATGTAACAGTAATTGTTGTTGATGCAACAAGAGTTGAAAGAAATTTAAATCTTGTACTGCAAATTTTAGAAATAACTGACAGAGCTGTTGTTTGCCTTAACCTGATGGATGAAGCCAGGCGTAACGGAATTCAGCTTTCTGAGAGAGTTTTATCAAAAGAACTGGGTGTGCCTGTTATTCCTGCTGCAGCAAGACAAGGCGAAGGTATGAATGAATTGTTGAACATTATTTTTGAAGTTGCAAGTGGAAAGTATATTTGCAAACCCCACAGATTAAAAACATCTTCCAGAGAATTAAATTTTGCAGTTGATAAGCTTAGCAGAGAAATATCAAAGGAATTTCCCAATCTGCCTAATACTCGATGGGTCGCCTTAAGACTGTTGGAGGGCGATCAAAGTATAATCGACGCAATAAGAAGCGGTGAACTCGGTAATTTGAAAAAACAGAATTTGGTAACGGTTAATCAGTCATAACAAACGGTAAATGAAAGAACGCCACAAAAGCACAAAAGAACACAAAAATATTATATGGAAAGCGCTAACATAAACAGAGAATCAATTCTTGCAACGGCAAATAATCTTCGTTGGGAAGTTGGTGAGAACCTTCATGATACTTTGATGGAATCAATTTATGATAACGCATACTCTATAGCCAGCAAAGCTGTTATTCTACCTGATAAAAAACCGGCGTATAGTTTTGACAGGAAATTAGACAGAATTCTTACAAGTAAATTTTTTGGTTTTCCTATTATGCTTATACTGCTTGGTGTTGTATTCTGGTTAACAATTGAGGGCTCAAACGTTCCTTCAGGTTTATTGGCAGCATTACTTGTAGATACAATACATCCCTTTCTTAAAAGTATTTCAGCTTCAATTGGTTTACCATTCTGGATTGATGGAGTACTTATAGACGGAGCATATCTTGCGATGGCGTGGGTTGTAGCTGTGATGCTTCCGCCAATGGCAATATTCTTTCCACTGTTTACTTTGCTTGAAGATTTTGGTTACCTGCCGCGTGTTGCATTCAATATGGATCCACTATATAAAAGAGTTGGTGCTCACGGCAAGCAGGCACTTACTATGGCAATGGGATTTGGATGCAATGCTGCTGGTATCATAGCAACCAGAGTTATTGATTCTCCGCGAGAACGTCTGCTAGCAATAATTACAAATAACTTTTCCTTATGTAATGGAAGATGGCCCACACAAATTATGATTGCAACAATTTTTATCGGTAGCGCAGCGCCGGCATACATTGCTGGTTTAGTTTCTGCGGCAGCAGTTGTATTTATTGCATTGCTTGGAATTGTTCTCAGCCTTGTTGTTTCATGGGGACTTTCTAAAACATTATTAAAAGGCGAAGCATCGGCATTCAGCCTGGAACTGCCTCCATACCGTCCACCAAGAATTTTGAAGACTCTTTATACTTCACTAATTGACAGAACAATTTTTGTGTTATGGCGTGCCATTGTATTTGCTGTCCCGGCTGGAATTGTAATCTGGCTGGTTTCAAACATTTCAATTGATGGCGTTTCAGTTGCCAATCATTTTATCCATTGGGCAAATCCGGTTGCATTCATATTCGGTCTAAACGGTGTGATACTTCTTGCGTATATAATCGCAATCCCTGCAAACGAAATTGTTATTCCAACAATATTAATGCTCACTGTTGCTAGTCTTAGTATTGCCGGCGTTGGAGCCGGCAGCGGTGTTATGTTTGAACTCGAATCCGTTGCGGATACTGCCGATATTCTCTATGCAGGAGGATGGACGTTGTTAACAGGAATTAATCTTATGCTTTTTAGTTTGCTGCATAATCCCTGTTCAACTACTATTTATACTATTTACAAAGAAACTAAAAGCGCCAAATGGACTGGAGTCTCAACTTTTCTTCCTATTATAATGGGATTGGTTGTTACATTTTTTGTAACACAGATATGGAGAATTGTGGCAAATTAATTTTTATTAATTAACGTTTTGAAAGACATAATAATGACTGATAAAAAACTTCGTCTTCTCTCATGGAATGTTAACGGCATTCGCGCAGCTTATAAAAAAGGATTTGTTAATTGGTTCGTAAAGGAAAATCCCGATATACTTTGTCTCCAGGAAACAAAGGCTCATCCGGAACAATTAACAGATGATTTGCTCAATATAAACGGATATAAATCCTATTTCTCTTCTTCAATAGTTAAAAAGGGATACAGCGGAGTAGCAATCTACACAAAGCAGGAACCTGTTAAAGTTGAGCACGGATTTGGAATTCCAAAGTTTGATGACGAAGGAAGAATAATTGCTGCAGATTACAAAAGTTTTGTGTTGATAAATATTTACTATCCTAATGGAAAAATGTCGCCCGAACGCCTTCAGTACAAAATGGATTTTTATGATGCATTCCTTGAATATGCTGACAAGCTTGTTAAGAAGGGTAAAAATCTTGTTATCTGTGGTGATGTTAATACTGCACATAAAGAGATTGATCTTGCGCGTCCTAAAGAAAACGAAAAAGTATCCGGCTTCCTTCCGATTGAAAGAGAATGGATGGATAAATTTATCTCGTACGGATATTTTGACACATTCAGAATGTTTAATGATCAACCTGAACAATATACCTGGTGGGATATGCAGTCGCGTGCACGTGAACGGAACGTGGGCTGGAGAATTGATTACTTTTTCGTTTCAGAAAACTTTAAACAAAACGTTAAAAATGCATTCATAATGCCGGAGGTTATGGGCTCGGATCACTGTCCGGTTGGAATTGAGATATCTGTTAAATAATTCTTAATGAATTTTTTTATTTGATAAGTTGTTATATCTTAAAACTAAAATCTCATTAAGCTTTATAATTATAATTCAATGTTGTTAAGGAAAATTATTCAAATATTTCTTTTATTAGCCTTATTATCGGTTTCACTGACTGCTCAAACCAGATCAAATGCATCTGCCCAAATTGTTTTTGACTCTTATTCATTAGAAATAAATCGAACAATTCTAATTGGAATTTTAATTGAACTGGAAAATGACTGGCATATTTACTGGCGGAATCCGGGTGACAGCGGAATGCCGACTTCAATTGATTTTGATCTTCCCGATGGCTTTACAATATCTGAAATTAAATGGCCTGCACCAAAAGCATTTGAGTATGATGGTCTGGCAAGTTACGGTTATGAAAAACAGGTGTTATTGTTGGCTGATCTTTCAGTCCCGGAAAACTACAATTTGAACCCAATAAAAATCACAGCTAATCTTAAATCATTGATCTGCAAAGATGTTTGCATACCATTTAACACAACTGTTTCGACTGTAATCGATCTGGCAAATAATTTTATGGTTGAAGATCAGATAATCAGATTATTTATTGACGCAAGAAATAATCTGCCGGAAGTAAAACATAACATTGATTTTTCAGTAAAAGTTGATGATGAACTTATTACTTGTATAATTCAGAACCCGGAAATCAATCCGGCTGAAATTGAGTCACTTTATTTTTTGCCTTACGATAATGGCATATTTAAAAACTCAATCGATCAAAAGTTTATACAGAATGAAAATAAAACAGAGCTCACGGTTGAGTTTGATCATTTCAGAATAGAAGAGCCCAAAGAAATTTATGGCTTACTGATTTATGTTTTTGGCAATCTGGACAAATCAAAAAAAGTTTATGAAATAAAGCAATTAATTAATTAGTTAGTTATCAATAATATTACGGAGGTTCCTATGATCAGAAAATTTGTGTTTTTGTTTCTCGTTGCCTTTATCGGATCTGTTTTTGCACAGAAGGCAACATTAAATGAATCTGCACCGGACTTTAAACTTGTCGATTCGAATGGCAACGAACATTCCTTAAGCGATTTTGCCGGTAAGAATGTTGTACTTGAATGGATAAACTACGATTGTCCATTTGTTAAAAAGCATTATGATTCAAAGAACATGCAGAATCTTCAGGCAAAGTATACTGAAAAAGATGTTGTTTGGCTGGCAATCTGTTCTTCCAATAAAGGTAAGCAGGGGAATTTTTCTGCTGAAGAAATAAACAAGCGATCTAAAAAACACGATGCCAATTTTACTGCATACCTTATTGATGAAAATGGTAAAGTTGGTAAAATGTACGGGGCAAAAACCACTCCGCATATGTACATCATAAGTGCAGAAGGTGTTCTTGTTTATGCAGGCGGTATAGATGATAAAGCAACAACCGATGTTAAAGATGTTAAAGGTGCAAAGAATTATGTTACTTTGGCTTTAGATGAACTGTTTAGCGGGAAGAGTGTAAGCATTCAAAGCTCAACCCCTTATGGATGCAGCGTAAAGTATTAATTATCATTTCTATTTTAAGGGTCTTGGCGGTTGACAGCTTATAGCCAGGACCCGATTGTTACCCCCCTTTAGTGAACTAATTTTTCCCCAATCACGTTTTTTAAATATAAATAAAAACAGAAGGCTAATTATTGTTCATTTTTACAAAGAATTGTGAGTATTTAGGAAGATGGTAAATGAAGCTGTTCTAATCTTACCCCATCAGTTATTTAAAGATCATCCTGCCCTTGATAAAGACAGAAGAATATTTTTAATTGAAGATCCGTTGTTCTTTGGTGATATCAGGTACCCATTTAGGTTTCATAAAAAGAAGCTGATCTTTCATAGGGCTTCAATGAAGGCTTACGAAAAATACCTCACTGATCAAGGCTATGATGTAATATATCTTCAATACTCAAGCTTCAGAGAAGACCGCCGCTCTAATTACTTGTCTGTGTTCTTCAATAAAATGAGAATAAATGTTTTTCATTTAGCGGAAGTAACAGATTTTATTCTGGAAAAAAGAATTCAGAAAATGATAAATCAGCTTCATAAAAGACTTATTAAGTATCCATCGCCAATGTTCTTATCTGATGAAAATTATTTGAGAGAGTTCTTCTCCAAACATAAATCCTATCTAATGGCCTCATTCTACATTGAGCAAAGAAAAAGATTAAATATTCTGGTTGATAATAGTAAACCTGTCGGCGGAAAATGGAGTTTTGATGAAGAAAACAGAAAAAAACTGCCTAAAGGATTTGAGACACCACGATTAAAATTTCCGGAAACTACGGAATATGAAGTTGAAGCAATTGATTATGTGGAGAAGAATTTTCCAGATAATCCCGGGGACGGATTTGATTTTATTTATCCGGTTACATTTGAACATGCGGAAGAATGGCTGAATGATTTTCTGACAAATCGATTCAGACTTTTTGGAGATTTTGAAGATGCAATCGATCAGGATGAAACTTATCTGTTTCATTCGGTTCTCACCCCAATGTTAAACTCCGGCTTACTTACACCAAAGCAAGTTGTGGATAAAGCCCTGCAGTTTGCTGAGAAAAATGATGTGCCCTTAAATTCTTTGGAAGGATTTATTCGGCAGATTATTGGCTGGCGGGAGTATATGCGTGCTGTTTATCTGCTTGAAGGTGTAAAACAGCGGACAACAAATCATTTCAAGTTCAATAGAAAAATGCCAAAAGCTTTTTATGATGCAAATACCGGAATTGAACCGGTTGATACTGTAATTAAAAGAGTTCTGGAAAAATCTTACACTCATCATATTGAACGCTTAATGATCCTCGGCAATTTTATGCTGCTTTGTGAAATCAATCCCGATGAAGTTTATAAATGGTTTATGGAAATGTATATTGATGCATATGACTGGGTGATGGTGCCTAATGTTTATGGTATGAGTCAGTATGCAGACGGAGGATTGATTTGCACAAAGCCATACATTTCGTCTTCAAACTACATCAGAAAAATGAGTAATTTTGAAAAGGGCGATTGGTGTGAAATATGGGATGCTCTTTATTGGCGATTTATTTACAAGCACAAAAAGGTTTTTGAAAAAAATCCGCGTATGAGTATGATGACAATACAGCTTAATAAGATGGATAAAGATAAACTAAAAAAACACTTAAAGATAGCTGAGAGCTTTCTAAATAAATTAAAACAGCTCTAAGTTTTAATGATGTTTTCTTTTATCAAAACGACTATTTTTGTCTAAAGCTAAAAGGTGAAAAATGAGACAAGTTGTAATATACCCGGGAGAAGATGGATATTGGGTGGCTGAATGTCCGAGTTTGCCCGGTTGCATAAGTCAGGGTGAATCAAAGGAATCTGCATTACAAAATATTAAAGACGCAATAGCTCTTTATCTGGAAGCTTTAAAAGAAGATAATCTGCCCATTCCCCCTGAAACTTTTGAAACAATTGTTGTTGCAGTATGAGTGTTTTGCCAGTTATTTCCGGCCAAGAGTGTGTACGAGTTTTGGAGAAGGTTGGATTTTATATTAAAAGACAGAGAGGCAGCCATATAATTCTGAGAAGAGATAATCCATTCGGGCAAATTACTGTTCCAAATCATAAAACTCTTGATCGGGGAACGCTTAGGTCTATTATCAGATCTGCCGACCTTTCAGTGGAGCAATTTGTCAAACTACTTTAGTTACAAACTTTGAGCATTAATTCTAATAGAACCAGACTTCTTCAAAAAGGCAATGAAGCCAGCGGACCGGTTGTTTACTGGATGAGTCGTGATCAGCGGGCTCACGATAACTGGGCTTTGCTGTTTGCTCAGCAATTAGCTCTAGAAAATAGAAGACCTTTAGTTGTTTTGTTTAATCTTGTCCCAAACTTTCTCGAAGCAACTATTCGTCAATATGGATTTATGCTTAAAGGGTTGATTGATGTTGAATCAGAATTATTGAAACACAATATTCCATTCTTTTTATTATCCGGAGGACCCGAAGAAGAAATTCCTAAATTCATTAAAAAAAATAATGCGTCAATTCTTGTTTCAGATTTTGATCCTCTTAGAATAAAAAGAATGTGGAAACGTGATGTCGCAAAACAAATACTAATTCCTTTTTATGAAGTTGATGCACATAATATTGTTCCCGCCTTGTATGTTTCAGATAAAACAGAGTTTGCTGCCTACACAATTCGTCCGAAAATTAACAAAGCTTTGATGGAGTTTATGGATGAGTTCCCATCTCTGAAGAAGATGAGTAAAAGTGAAATATCATCGGATAAAGTTGATTGGGTTAAAATTGAAAAATCCTTAAAAGTCAATCGGCAAGTAAAAGAAGTTGATTGGATTAAGCCGGGAGAAAAAGCCGCAAAAAAATCATTAGAATATTTTCTCAGTAAAAAATTTGATAACTACAATGAATTAAGAAATGATCCCACAAAAGATGGGCAATCAAATTTATCTCCTTATTTACATTTTGGACAAATTTCTGCTCAACGGGTTGCACTTGAAACACAAAGGCTAAACGGAAACAAAGAATCTGAAAAATCTTTCCTTGAAGAATTAATAGTAAGAAGAGAATTGTCTGATAATTTTTGTTACTTCAATAAGAATTATGACTCATTTGACGGCTTTCACGACTGGTCTAAAACTTCACTAAATGAACACAGAAAAGATGAACGTGAATTCGTTTACACTTTAGAAAAATTTGAAAATGCTATAACACACGAAGATCTTTGGAATGCAGCCCAAATGGAGATGGTTACAACCGGAAAAATGCACGGTTATATGAGAATGTACTGGGCAAAAAAAATTCTTGAGTGGACAAAGTCTCCCGAAGATGCTTTAAAAATAGCAATCTATCTGAATGACAAATATGAACTGGATGGTAGAGATCCCAACGGTTATACCGGCATTGCGTGGTCAATTGGCGGAGTTCACGATCGCCCCTGGTTTGAAAGACCGGTTTATGGTAAAATCCGGTATATGAACCGTAACGGTGCTGAAAAGAAGTTTGATGTAAAAAAATATATTTCTTCAAACAGTATAACCCACCTATCTTAATTAAAATAATCTTTTACAGCACCCTTCTCTTCTCACTATGATACATCTCCTTGCTGATGGGCTTTGTTTTCGTAATGTTTTTCATTAAAAAATCGGCATTCATATTGAAGCATAATATCATCAATTTTGATTGTTTATATTAAAAAAGTTTATTTATTACGGATAACTAATGAAAGTCAACACTTATAAATTTCAAACAAAGCTTACCATACAGTTTACTTTGTTCTTTATAGTCATATCAGGAATAATTTACTTCTATTTTACTTCCAAGTTTGAACAGGATACCCGTGAAAAATTTCAATACAAGGCGCAAATATTTCTTAATTATTTCGAAGGCAATCCTGAAATTTTCTGGCAGAAAAAATTTGATGATAAGAAAATTGTAAAAGACCTTATGAATTTAAACAAAGCCGCTTATCTGGTTTTAGAAAATACTGCGGGTGAAGTGTTTGGCGGAATTAATATTGATGAAGCTGAATCGAATTATTACATTATGACTAAGGAAGTAGAGGAGATTTCAAAGAACGAAAGTATATTCAAAGTAGTTCTGCCAATAAAAACACGATTCTCTGAAATTGGTAAAGTTTATGTTGGCTTTATTGTTTCAAAAGATGCTTTTAACCTTCATAAACAAAAATTGCTAACTGGATTATTTAGTTTAACTATTCTGTTTGCAGGTATGATATTTACTTACTTTATGAGTTTAATTTCATTCCGTCCGCTATTAGTAGCTCTGAAGAAACTCGAACGTATCAAGGAACCAGAAAATTATGAGAATAATAAATCCAAAAAGAAAGATGAAATTGGGCTGCTGGCTGACAGGATAGATAATGTATTGCTTGAACTAGATAAGTCATCCTCACAGGTAGAAGTGTTGAACAAAAAAGTCCACGACTTTATAAAAAGTAAATTAGGTGAATTAACAGAAGAAATTAATTACAGAAAAAAAGCCGAATACTCATTAATTAAAAGTGAAGAGCAATTCAGGTTGATGTTTGAAAATGCGCCAATTGGAATGGTAATGCTTTCACCTGAAAATGAAGTAATAAGAGTTAATAAATCATTTTGTAAAATGGTCGGATATCAGCCTGATGAATTAATCAATATGCATATTCGATGTCTGATTGATAATGATAAAATAGAGTTTTTCACAAACGAAAATATGCCTAAGCAGGATCCTGCTGTTGTTGATATTACATCTGAAAAGGTACTTGTAAGAAGAAGTGGTTCGGAAATAAATGTAATCGTAAAATCCGTTCCTATTTTCGATAATCAAAAGAAGGTTAAGCATAACATAATTCAGGTGCTTGATATTTCTCAGATAAAAAGCATTCAGAAAGAATTAATAAATACTCTTGAAAAAGCTAAGGAATCAGATAGATTAAAGAGTGCATTTCTTGCACAAATGTCTCACGAGATAAGAACCCCGCTTAATGTGATTTTAACTTCTGTTCCTTTATTGGCAGATGAAA
The DNA here is from genome assembly GCA_035463895.1 of Ignavibacteriaceae bacterium. GTDB lineage: Bacteria > Bacteroidota > Ignavibacteria > Ignavibacteriales > Ignavibacteriaceae > JAGXRK01. The sequence continues at coordinate 21,490 of DATHSU010000275.1, forward strand.
TTCAAGACGGCGATGAAGAACTTAAAATAATTCTTGATTCTGTTAGAAGTGCAGGTAAAAGACTGCAAAGAACAATAGATATGATACTAAGTATGTCTTCAGTTCAAAGTGGAAACTATAAGCCAGATTATGAAAATTTCGATATTGTGTCTGAACTAAAAAATATGGTGAATGAATTCCGTTCACTTGCAGAAGAAAAGGGATTACAGATTCGCTTACTTAAGCATTGCGATAGTCTAAATATTATTGCGGATAAATATACTGTTAACCAGATTTTCCAGAACCTTATTAATAATGCAATTAAGTACACTCCAAAAGGATTTGTTGAAGTAGCAATTATTGAAACTTACAATAAAATCAGAGTTGAAATCCGCGACAGCGGTATTGGTATGAGTCAAGAATACATGAAAAACTTGTTTTCACCTTTTTCACAGGAAGATGCCGGTCACAAGCGTGAGTACGAGGGCAACGGGCTTGGGCTGGCACTTGTTAAAAAATATGTTGAAATAAACAGCGCTGGAATAGAAGTTGACAGCGAAAAAAACATTGGTTCTGTTTTTACTGTAACTTTTGATAAAGAGTTAGATTTGTCTCTGATAAATAAAATTGGTTCATCACAAACCGGGATTGTTCGCTAAACTATTTCACCCTGGTTATTTTTTTGTTATCGTTCTATTATTCTCTCTCTTAAAATAAGGATCAGCTATCCGTGATGGTTTAATTATTTAGCCGAATTATATCTTAAATCCGGCTCAGTTGATCCTTATTCTTTATCTCCTTCATACGCGCTTTATAAAATCGGAATTTTGCTTTTATCACAAAGAAATAATATTTGTAACAACTCATTATGTATCCATTAAGTGCATTGAGTTAATAAGTGAATGAATATGTTCAAGGTAGTCTTAATTATGGGTAATGGAAAGGGATTTGAAAATCAGAGGCTGATGTTAATAATTTTGTTCTGACAGGAGAAGTTTCATCCTATTGAAACAAATTGATTCTTGATCGAAAATAACAATAGTTTTAAGGCGAGTTAGGATATTCTAAATTGCCGGTAAAGAAAATAATATTTTTCCTTTCATAAATAATAGTTTTATGAATGCAAAGATATTTCATTCATCATTCAATATCCCTATTTTTCCACCCCATATTATACTATAGAGTATTATGAGCAGATACAAAGTATTATTATTCTATAAATATACTAATGTAAAAGAGCCGGAGCGAATAGTAAACGAGCATCTACAATGGTGTCTTGCCAATGACATTAAAGGTAGAGTTTTTTTTGCAAGGGAGGGTGTGAATGGAACCGTTTCAGGGACTATAAACAATATTGAAAAGTACAAAACACATCTAACCAGCTATCCTGAGTTTGCGGATATCTGGTTTAAAGAGGATGATGCAGATGAACACGCATTCAAAAAAATGCATGTAAGATTAAAGAATGAAATAGTTCATGGTGACCTTGAAGACGTTTCTATTGAGCATGGTGGTAAGAAACTTTCTCCTGAAGAATTATTAAGTTTTTATGAACAGGGAAAGGATTTTGTTATTGTTGATGCACGCAACTGGTACGAGAGTAAAATCGGAAAGTTTAAAAAGGCCATTGTTCCACCTATGAAAAATTTCCGTGAATGGAAAAAAGTAGCGGATGAAGATTTAAAGGATTATAAGGATAAGACAATTGTAACTTACTGCACCGGCGGAATAAGATGTGAAAAAGCTTCCGCATATCTTGTTGAGAAAGGATTTAAAGATGTTTACCAGCTCGATGGCGGAATTTTCAACTTTATAAAAAAATACCCGGATACTTACTGGGAAGGCGGAATGTTTGTCTTTGATGAAAGACGCGTAGTCAATCCCAACACAAAACCTGAATTACAACATATTGCTAATTGTTATTACTGCGGAAAACATACTTCATATTATATCAATTGCCACAACGTTGATTGTGATAAGATAATTGTATCCTGCCACGATTGTAAAGCTGCAAATGAATATTGCTGTTCGGATGAATGCAGAAAAAGTGTGAAAAAAAGAAAAGTATTTCACGGATAGCTTTGCGTCTTAGCGTCTCTGCGAGAAATAATTCAATTGCAGAGGCGCTAAGAACGCAGAATTTTTATTTTTTCCAATCGGAAAGCATTGCTTTCATAATTTCAAAATCAAAAGGCGGATTTTGCATTTTATTTCCAAGGTCAATGGCTTGTTCCATTGTTGCAACTGCTTCTTTCTTCATTCCAAGCTTATTCTGAATCTGGGCTTTAACTCTTGTATTCCAGTAAACCTCATTGATTAAGCAGGAGGCTTCAATCCATTTTAATCCCTCATCAAGATTTACATTGTTTGTTAAGCAATATTGTGCTGCCTGAAATAATGGTGACCAGGTAAGTTGTTGACGTGCTTTGGTTAAAGTTAAGTCTTGTGTGTTTGTTTCGAGAGTAAAAGAAACTTTTAGCTTATCCCACAATAAGTTTACAACCGCTGAATTATCAGTAACATCTGTAAAAAGGAAAGTCATTCTTTCCATAAAATGATGTTCTTCCGGTTTTGCTTTTAATCTTAGTATTTCTTTTTCGGCTTTAAATGTAGAAGGTCCGTCAATCCCTGCATCCTTGCTGAAAATAATATCCCATTCATCTTTACGCGGAACAGAGTGTATTCCATAGGTACCAGCAGGTAACTCAGTACCGTTTATCTTTACGGGATCATTAAAGGTAATTGTGGTTAATTCATTTGCGCCTGTACGCCAGACTTCATTATAAGGCACAAGTTCGCCCCAAATCACTCTTTTATTAACAGCGGGACTTCCGTAATCTATAGAAACTTTTGTAACACCGACCATCTGGGTAACAGTAGCATCCGGACTCGGTCTAGGTGTTACAACCTGCTGTGCAGTTGCCTCAATAAAAAACAGAACTAAAAAAACGGAAAATGGTAAAACAAATTTTCTGGTTAACATCATAATATTATCCTCTCTTATTTTAGTTAATTAAATGATTGTATTAGGTGTGAGCAATACTTAATTTCGTCTTCAAAATACTTATCAATTTTTTGATATGCAATTACCCGACGACGAAATAAATAATATTGAGAAAAATGAAACAGAGATCAGTCTGAAATATGCCAAAGAGCACACAAAGATTGATGAAATAAAAAGATGGATCCCTTCAATTATTATTCTTCCAATAGCTGTTTACTGGTTTCTGAACAGAGGTGAATATGGACTGCTAGATAACATCGATCTGGTAATTCACGAAGCCGGTCATCTGTTTTTTAGATTTTTCGGAAAATTTATATACACTCTGGGCGGAACTTTGATGCAGATAATTCTGCCATCAATAATTGCATGGTATTTTTACAGAAATCATTACCGGACGGGAGTTCAGTTTTCATTTTTATGGCTCGGACAAAATTTTATAAACATCTCAGTATATGCAGCGGATGCACAAGCAAGAAAACTTCCATTGCTCGGAGGTAACAAAGTCTATCACGATTGGCATTACATGCTTGGTGAACTGGGAATTTTGCAATATGATCATATCGTCGGTTATTTTTTCTTTGGTATTGCCATTCTGATTTTTATCATTACCGTTTTAATGCCTCTTATTACTCAGGATTGAACACTATTTTTACTATCGATTTTTTAACCTGAAAGTTTATATCTAATGAAATTGATTTTGTTAATAGTATTATTTTGTTCGTTTGAAGCTCTTTTTGCTCAGAGAGATACGCTAAAAACTTACTATGAAAATGGGAAGATTAAATCAGCGATACCATTTCTTAATGGTGTACGTGAAGGCGAAGCAGTATTCTATTATGAAGATGGGGCGGTTAAGGAAGAAAGAAATTACATTAACGATAAAGTCGAAGGACTTGTAAAACTTTTCTATCATAATGGAAATATGCAGGAGCTCTATAATATAGAGAATGGCAAGAGGCACGGACCGGCAACTCAATTTGATTCCACAGGAAATCATTTGGAAGATATTATTTTCGTTGAGGGATTCAGAGCAGGACAGGAGTTTCTTCTTGTAGGCGAATACCGGGAAGAGGATTATCAAAAATATTTAGCTGAATGGAAAGCACGTCAACAGAAAAGCACAAAAGAAGACGAACTTTCTATACCACCCAAACAGGAGGACAGAATTAATTATGAAGATGATCCCGCATATTATCAAAATGTCGAAATTATGCCGGAGCCCATAGGCGGAATGGATGCAGTATATAAGCGACTTACATATCCAAAGGAAGCACGCGATAAAAAGATTGAGGGAACTGTTAAGATCAGGGCTTTTATTGAAACCTCCGGAGAAGTTTCAATTGCAGAAGTTGCAGAGGGCATTAATCCGCTGCTTGATGAAGCAGCCAGACTAGCCGTTTACTACACCCGATTTAAACCGGGTTTTCAAAGAGGTTCCAGAATTAAAGTTCAGATGATTATTCCAATTGAATTTAAATTAGACCGAAGGTGAAAGAGTAATATTAACTAAGAACTGAAAAGCGCAGGTTTCTTAATAACATTTCTGTTCCGGCATCTTTCTTATTCATCTTGATCGAATAATTGTTGAATTCTCTTCGTAATGGATAATCTTTTCTAAGTGTATCAAAATACCTTCCAATTTCCGAATCATTCATCGAGTTAACTTCCAATAACCGGCTATGGTCATCCTCAATATTGTAAATTTGTTTTACGATATTATTGAGAGATTCTTCTATGCTAACTGAAGAATCAAAAAGGAATTGATTGTTATTAACCACTGGCAGTGATATGTTGGGAACTCTATCCATTTTCAAAAAATCCGCCAATGCATCATAGATCATTAATGATCCGTTTACTTTTCCTTCCAAAGTATAACCGGCAATATGCGGAGTTCCAATCAATACTCTTTTCAAGAGTTCCGTATCAATATCAGGTTCGTTTTCCCAAACATCTGAAATTACCGTGAGGTTCTTCTCTTTATTAATATGCCTTAATGCAACACTGTCAATTACTGAGCCACGTGATGTATTAATTAATATCGAATTATGCTTTAAGAATCTTAAATTATGTTCATTCAGCATATGATATGTTTTATCTTCACCTGTAAATGAAAGCGGAACGTGAAGAGATATTATATCCGTCTCAAGTATATCATCAAATGCAACAGAGTCTTTTAACTTTCCTTGACGCGAAAGCGGCGGATCGTTCTTTAATACTTTCATTCCTAAAGCTTCACAGAAACGGACAACCTTACTTCCAACATTTCCTATTCCCACGATACCGATTGATTTATCTTTGAGTGAAAAATTATTTTTTATTGCAGTATAAAGAAGAGAGGCCAAAACATATTCGGCCACAGAATAAGAGTTGCAGCCCGGTGCACTGGCAAAAATAATTCCAGTTGATTTTAAATATTCCATATCCAAATGATCTGTGCCAATGGTAGCTGTTCCAACAAATCTTACTTTTGTTCCGGCAAGCAGGGATTTATTAACCTGAGTAATTGAACGGATAATTAATGCGTCAGTATCTTTTAATACTAAGTACGTAATTTTGCGTCCATTTAAAAGTTTTACCTTGCCGTATTGCGAAAACAAATCTTTTGCATAGGCAAGATTTTCATCGGCAACAATTTTTATCATAACAGAAGATCAAAAAATTTATGTTTGTGTTTCAATTCCGATTAACAAAGAATATTTCTATTTTGTCAGGCGGAGTAAAAAAAATTACTCACAAATCAAAGTTAAAACTATTGTAAGAAAAATGTAGAAAACAGCCAAATAATTATGGAATCTCCGATGCTGAGCCGATTGCTACAACCAGAAATACAATCTCTTATTACAGAGAGGCAGCTTGGTGTTCTTAAGGATATTCTTACTGAATGGACTCCCGCCGATATAGCAGATCTTATAGTTGAACTTCCTGAAAATGAGCAGGTTATAGTTTTCAGACTGCTTCACGATGAACTTGCTGCCGATACATTTGAACATCTGGATTTTGACACACAGGAAACTCTTATTAAAGCTATGGGCAAAGAAGAGGTTGCTGCTGTGCTTAATGAAATGTCTGCTGATGACCGTACTGCATTGTTTGAGGAAATGCCCAGCTCAGCTGCAAAACAATTAATTCAATTGCTTTCTCATGAAGAAAGATTAATAGCAAATGCTTTGCTGGGATATCCGGAAAACAGTGTCGGCCGATTGATGACTCCGGATTATATTGCTGCCAATCCGGATATGACGGTTCAGCAGGTGTTAGATTATATTAGAATTCATGGCGAGGATAAGGAAACACTAAATATTGTTTACATCGTTGATGAAAAGGGCAAGCTTATAGATGATATAAAAATAAGGGAGTTTCTCCTTGCACCTTTAGATTCTCCCGTAAGTGATTTAATGAATGAAAACTTTGTGGCATTAAATGTTAACGATGATCAGGAAAGCGCAGTAGAGCTATTTAAAAAATATGACAGAGTTGCTCTTCCAGTTGTTGATAAGTCGGGAATACTTCTTGGCATAGTAACAGTTGACGACGTTCTTGATGTTGCTGAAGAAGAAGCAACAGAGGATATTCACAAATTATCAGCTATAGAAGCGTTAGAAGACCCATATCCTGAACTGCCAATAATGACAATAATCAAAAAAAGAGTTCCGTGGCTTTCTTTACTTTTAATCGGGCAGTCGCTTACCGCCATAGCAATGGGGTTCTTTGAAGATGAATTATTAAAAGTTGCCGCATTAGCAATTTTCATTCCGATGCTTATATCGAGTGGGGGTAATTCCGGTTCACAAGCAGCAACTCTTGTTGTACGTGCTATGGCTCTTGGCGAAATAACTCTGCGGGATTGGTGGCTTATTATGCGCAGAGAAATTTTTTCAGGATTTGCTATGGGAATTGTATTAGGACTTATAGGGTTCGCCCAGGTAGTAATAATTGCACAATTTTCATCAGAAATTAGTTCTTACTTATCGCTTATAGCCCTAACCGTGGGTGTTTCTTTAATTGGTATTGTTCTTTGGGGTAATATGGCTGGCTCAATGCTGCCATTTGTATTAAAGCGGTTTGGAATAGACCCCGCAACATCATCAGCACCGTTGGTTGCTACCTTAGTAGATGTAACCGGCATAATTATTTATTTTACTGTTGCCCTCTTTATTTTAAGCGGAAAACTGCTGTAAATATCTCTTAACCTTTGAAATAATCTTTTTATATTTGTGTTATTATTAATTAAAATGAGGATGTTTTTTTATGAAGGGAATTATTCTTGCCGGCGGTGCCGGTTCCCGCCTTTACCCTATTACAAAGGTTTACAGCAAGCAGTTATCGCTAATTTATGATAAACCATTAATCTATTATCCGCTGTCCATTCTTATGCTGGGTGGAATAAAAGATATATTAATAATATCGAATGAAGAAACAATTCCTCTATATCGTCAATTATTTAACAGTGGTTCTCAGATAGGGTTAAACATTCAATATAAAGTTCAAAAAGCTCCAAATGGAATAGCTGAAGCTTTTATTCTTGGTGAAGAGTTTATCGGCAACGATAGCGTTACACTTATTCTGGGAGATAATATTTTTTATGGTGACCTCAAATTCTTTTATAACTCTCTGTCGTTAAAAGAAGGCGCAGTAATATTCGGGTATCAGGTTAATGATCCTCAACGTTATGGAATAGTTGAATTTGATGAAAGCGGTAAAGCTATTTCAATTGAAGAAAAACCCTCCAAACCGAAATCACATTTTGCTGTACCGGGTCTGTACATTTATGATAATAAAGTAGTTGATATTTCCAAGAACTTAAAGCCATCGGCAAGGGGAGAATTGGAAATTACAGATGTTAATAAAAAATATCTGGAAAA
>DATHSU010000276.1:0-9047 GCA_035463895.1 Ignavibacteriaceae bacterium
AAATCCCAAACCGAAATTATATTTGGCTGCCCTTCGTAATGATTCAACAGATTCTTTACCCACAACACTTCCCACTTCCACGTTTCTATTAAAAGATTGTTTTGTAACCACACTTACCGCAACACGTTTCATAACTGCCTCAAGATCTTCCACGTTCAGAGCTGTAGTTTGATCTGTTACAAGCCTTCTGGCCGACGGCAGTTCAAGAAGGGAATATTGAACAATAATTTTTTCACCTAGCGCATTGAGGTTACATAACAGAACCTGGTCTGCCTTGAGTGCATTGCCGATTTCCATTGCACATTCTGTGTCATCGCAATAATCATCTTCCATAACTTCTCTTGTACGCCTTTCTGAAATTATATTTAGGGTACTGATTCTATTTATCTCCATTCTTAGTATGGACTCAGCTGTTTGGACATAAGCCGGCTCAATGCCAATGGAGTTAAGAGGGACGATTACAAGTTTTTGTGTGGAGGTTTCCTGTGCAATTATTGAAGAAGTGAAGAAAACCAGGAATGCCATTGAAACAGATAAGGATTTCATTTCTTTGCCTGTAAAAAAGTTATTTTACTATGTGCTAAAATAAGCAGCGCCAACAACCAACCACAAATGACAATTCTTTGCCCGGCTAAACCTCATAATCAGTAACTCTCCTTTCATATCTTACTTCACTCAGCCACTTTTTAATATCTTCATGCTGTGGATGTACCTGATATTGATGCAAAGCTTCCATATTGCTAAACTCTGAATAGAGCACAACATCGCAGGAATCTTTTTCTTTACTGAAATCAAAACCGACTTCAATTTTTAATAACCCATCAACCTTTCCGGTCATAGCGAGTAGTTTTTCTTTTAATAATTGTGCGTTTGTATTCTTATGGTTCCCATACGCACTTTCGTTTAATCGCCAGAATACAATGTGTTTTATCATAACTTCAAATACTATTTTTAATAGTTTTAATAAATTGCTTTTGTTAATTTACAATTGCCACAATCTATTTGATAATAAAAATCATTTGAATTTCATGATGATCTATTCATTTGTCGGTTAAATGAGAGAGATCTTTACTTTAAAGAATTACGAGCGGTTAATTTGAATCCCTGGGCAAGTGTAAAGGGACTTCCCCGCGATATGTGGGTTTTATTTTACACCACATTGATTAACCGTTCCGGGACAATGGTTATTCCATTTTTGGTTTTGTATCTGACACAAAAAATTGGAGTATCTGCATCTGAAGCCGGTGTTGGGCTTCTTGTTTACGGAATTGGCGCTTTTATTTCCGCACCGTTGACAGGAAGACTTGCGGATAAAATAGGCGCACTTAAAGTAATGAAAATTTCGTTAGTTGGTACAAGTGCAGTAATGTTGATATACGGATTTATTACAAACTATTATCTGATATTGGTTTTTTCATTCATCCTTTCTGTAATAAATGAGGCATTCCGCCCGGCTAACCTTTCTTTAATTTCAGAAATTGTTACTCCGGCACAAAGAAGAATTTCATTTGCTCTTAACCGTCTCGGAATAAATATCGGGATGAGCATTGGCCCTGTTGTCGGAGGATTTTTAATACTTATTGATTATCACTTTCTGTTTTATGTAAATGCCTTTGCTTCACTTGCTGCAGGTATTTATTTAATTGTCACACCATGGACATCACTAAGTGAAAGCGAATCAACGATTGAAGAAATTTCATCACAGACAAAACTTAACGCCTCGGTTCTTGGTGACAGAAAATATCTTTTCTTCCTTTTTGCTATCATACCGGCAAACCTTGTATTCTTTCAGCATCTCGGCGGTGTACCGTTGTATATTGTGGATGAACTGGGATATTCCACCGCTGCATTCGGACTTCTTTCTGCAATCAACACAGTGATAATTATTATTGCAGAAGTGCCGCTTAATAATATGATGTCAAATATGTCTTATGCGAGATCTATGTTTATTGGCGCTTTACTAGCAGCAATTGGTTTTGGAGCAATGGCTGTTGCAAGAGATATTACACCGTTGATAATTACAATAATTATCTGGACATTCGGAGAAATGATATTCTTTCCCGTTACTGCAGCGTATGCTTCTGAAATTGCACCTGCGAAAAAGCGGGGAGAGTATATGGGATATTTCCAAATGACTTTCAGCTTTGCATTTTCCGCCGGTCCGTGGCTGGGCACAGTTGTTTATGAAAAGTACGGTTCGGTAATATTATGGTCCGGTGCTTTAGTAATGGGGTTGGTAACGGCAGTCCTGATATTATTTGTAAAGGAAAAACAAAATGAATCAGCCTGATTTAACAAATGTTGTTCAGCATCTGCTTACAGATGAAATAACAAATATGAGTATTATAGGATTTATTGCTGAAAATCCGGTAACAGAAGTTTTGCTAGAAGGGGATTCTGTTCTTATTAAAGGAAAAAGCGATGAAGAGTGGATTTACATTTTCAGCAAGGATGAAAAAGAATTAAGTAAGCTTCTTGATCAATTAACTGATAAAGATATTTTTTTTGCATCCGTTGAAGACTGGATGATCTCCATCATAAATAAAAAGAAAAAGTTTGAATGGACGCTTTCAACCATTCGGTGGTACTTACCTGATGATGTTGAGGTACCTGATAGCAAATTTAAAACTATCCCAATTTCAACCGAAGACATTAGTATTATATTATCACAATCAAAGTACAGACAGTTTTTAAATTCAAGATATCTTAAAGAAAGAATTACCAAGTCAATTAGTGCTTGCATTTATGAAGATAATAAGATGGTGGCGTGGGGATTAACTCATGATGATGGAGCACTTGGCTCATTAAATGTTCTTGATAAGTATCGCGGTAAGAAATACGGAACGGAAATAGTGCTTTCTCTAATTAATCAATGCCGGGTACTTGGTAAAATTCCTTTTGCACAAATTGAAGAAACAAACGAGAAAGCAATTAAGCTTGTAACAAAGCTTGGGTTTATAAAGGACAGAAGAGTTACGTGGATTAAGTGTGGTGTGTAAGTTTATGTTTAAGTTAATGTTCAATTTTTCCAGTCAGGTTTTAGGTTCAAGTCATTTTATCACCACAGGCTTTCAAGCTGGGCTTTACCAGACCGCCAATAATTGTATTTAACCGGCCTTAAACCAAATGTCTGTCCCTGCAAAATAATTGTTGATTATTAATAATTGGGGTTTTAGTTTAAGAATAAGTTTCTGAAAAAATTTAACAGAAAGGCTCATAAGCCAGAGCATAAGTTGGCTTTATTTTCAATTCATTTAAGGAGGCAGAAATGAATAGAAAAATTAAATTATTCTATTCTATCTTTTTTGTGTTGATCGTAACAACACTTTTCTACTTGGGCTGTAATGTACCAGAAGAGAAAAAGGTAATGACCCATGAGGAACTTATTGCCAGGGGAGAATACCTTATTGAAACTACTGGCTGTCACGATTGTCATACACCTAAAACCTTCGGACCTGATGGTATGAAGCTTGACGAAACAAAATTGTTGGCTGGACATCCGGAAGGATCTCAATTATATGAGATCGATATAAATATGGTTGGTCCGGGTAAGTGGATGCTAACTAACGATCATCTTACCGCATGGGTTGGTCCCTGGGGAATATCTTTTTCATCAAATCTTACGCCCGATAATGCAACCGGACTTGGTGCTGTAAGCGAAGAAATGTTTATAAAAACATTACGGGAAGGGAAAATAAAGGGTGTAGGGAGACAAATGCTTCCTCCAATGCCTTACGAAGTTTTTGGTAAAATGACAGACGAAGATATTAAAGCAATGCATGCCTATCTCCAGTCTATTCCCTCAGTCAGCAATAAAGTAAACGAGCCCGTTCCACCACCAATGGTAGCAGAACTTTACGGTAAGAAATAATTTATTTTTGATGATGACATCTTCTTTCAGAGGGTGTCATTTTAATTTAAAATGAAATATCCTGCATTTAATACCAAAGCAAAAGTAACCCAAAGTAAATAGGGTATATTAAGATAAGCAGAAAGAGGCTTGATCTTATAAAAACTGATAAGCATGAAAATTATGCTTATCCATAGACCGGTAATTACAAATAATGCAAGGCCTATCTGATTAAAATAGAAAAACACAAATGACCAGATGAAATTCAAAAACATTTGAAGTGAAAAAATCCATAGAGCATTGTTTCTTTGTTTTGATGGAAATTGTTTCCAGATCAGAAATAATGATATACCAAGCAGGAGGTAAAGAACAGTCCATACAGGACCGAATATCCAGTTGGGCGGACTGAATAAAGGTCTGTTTAATGAGGCAAACCAGTCGGGAACAGCCTGAGCAGTAAATCTTCCTGCTATTGCACCAAGAGCCAAAGGAATTAAAATTGATATGACGAGCTTTGTTATATCTGATTTTTTCATTGCAATTCATTAATTGGGAATAGTAAAATAAACCTTATATGCAAAGCAATCTAATCAACCGGATTTCCATTTTCACCATTGTTGTTATCTGAAAAAACAATAATTGGTCTTCCGGCTTTTTTTAATGCTTCTTTTAGAAGAAACTCAATCTGTGCATTTATGCTTCTAAAATCATCAGCCGCCCACTTTTCGAGAGCGGCGTAAATCTTTTCATCAATTCTTAATAAAAACTTTTTCTTATCTGGCATTATTCTATCATTTTCTATTCATAAAACTCTAACTGTAATGCACTCCGGCAATTGATTGTCTTTGATTGTTAAGCATTACGTACCACACTAACATAGGCAGCCAGGAATATTCATCAAGTATTTCAAGCTTCCTTTTTCCTAATGTAACTTCTGTTTTTTTCTTAATTACCCCGGTTTGTTTTATCTGTAATAATATTTCTTTTGTGTCGGTGAAAATTGTGTAAATACCTTTAAACACATTGCTTTCAAAAGGAAGAAGCAAACCACGCTGCAATTGAATTATTCCGCCGGATTTAAATGCTTTTCCGGTGTAAGAGGCAATCGGATAATTAAAACCATCTTTGCTAATCTCAATAGCTGATTTCCAGATACTTGGTCTTTTAATTATCCACTTTCCACCTAAACCTTCAACAACAGCATCACTTTTTCTCCAGCTGGGAAAATAAGCTTTTAATATAATCCCATCAGGAGAAATTAGCTCGCAATCTCTTTTCATCTGAGATGGTTGAACTAATTGCAAATCCAAATTACGGTAATCAGATAAGCTTTTCATTATTGATATAAGGTCCCTGTGTTAATTACAGGCTGTGCATCGGATTCTGAAACAAGCGCAACCATTAGATTATTTACCATAGTTGCTTTCTTGTCTTCATCCAGAGTTACTATCTTTTGTTCGCTTAAAGCATTCAATGCCATTTGAACCATACCAACAGCACCTTCAACAATTTTAGTTCTTGCGGCAATTATTGCCTGTGCCTGCTGTCTGCGCAACATCACCTGTGCAATTTCCTGTGCATAAGCCAGATGTGAAATACGGGCTTCAATAATGCTTACACCAACAACTTCTAATCTTGTTTGGACTGTGTTCTTTAGGCTTTCAGCAATTTCCTGCGGACTTCCGCGCAATGAAGATTTATCATCTTCTTCAACATCATACGGATATTCCGAAGCGAGTGAACGGATTGCTGTTTCACTTTGTATGTCAACAAACTGTTCATAGTTCTCAACATCAAAAACAGCTTTAGCAGAATCAACAACTTTCCAGACTATTACAGCACCAATCTCAATGGGATTTCCGTAAAGATCATTCACTTTAATTCTCTGGCTGTTAAAGTTTCTTATTCTCAGCGAAACTCTTTTTCTAACAGTAAAAGGATTAACCCACCAGAATCCGGAATGACGAACAGTTCCGATATATTTACCAAAGAAAATCAGGACGCGTGAATCATTTGGCTGGACCATTATCAATCCTGTTAACATAATTATACCAATTAGAAAAAGGGGAATGAAGATCCAGAGTATTTGTGAATTGTTAGATTTAATTCCGAGAACCAATAGGTAAATATCAATTGCTACTAAAGCAAGCGCGAAGAACAGCATTAAAAACCCATTCAGTTTATTGGCGGGCTTTTCAATTATCTTTTCCATTTTGCAGACCTTTCTAAAATTGCTATCGTAATGATATCATATTGATAGCAAAAAATCAATGGTTCTATGTTAAGTCCTCATTTTTTTTTAAATTTCAAACAATTTAGAATCAAGGATTTTTAATTATTGCAATTTGATTGAAGAGTTTTTATTTCGATTATTCCTGTGTTGCTCGGAAAAGGCACACGACTTTTCAACAATAACAACGAGTTCAGCAGATTAAAGCTTGTATCGGCAAAATCATTTGATACGGGATTAACACAACTACATTATACAATAATATAAAATTGATATTACTATGAGCAAAATTCAACACAAATCTAAAATCGGACAGGAAGACTGGCACTCATTTGAAGAATCAGAAATTTTCAGAGAATTAGAATCCTCAAAAGACGGTCTTACATCCGAAGAAGCAGAAAAAAGACTAAAGTTCTATGGCGCAAATGAGCTTCCTGCACAAAAAGCAACGACACTCTGGCAAATAGTACTTCACCAGGTTCTTAATCCATTAATTTTTATTTTGATAGCAGCAGCAGTCGCTTCAATTGCAATAGGTGAAGCTAAGGATGCAATATTTATTTTACTTGTAATTTTAATAAACAGCGGACTTGGCACATATCAGGAATATAACGCAGAAAAAAGTGCGGCCAGTTTACAGAGTGTTCTCAAAATAAAAGCAAGGCTTAGGAGAAATAAGAAAGAAGATGAAGTTGATTCAGAAATTCTGGTGCCCGGCGATATTGTCTTGCTGGAGTCGGGATTAAAAGTTCCTGCCGACCTGAGATTGCTCGAAGCCTCAAACCTTACCACCGATGAAAGTTTTTTAACCGGAGAATCAATCGCGGCTCAAAAACAAGTTGGAATTCAGATACCAAATACTTCCGTGAGTGAAAGAACCAATATGGCATTTGCGGGATCTATAATAATGTCCGGAAGAGGATTAGGAATAGTTATAAGCACGGGCCTCGATACACAAGTCGGGAAAATTGCACAGGACGTTACCGAATCGGAATCAGCAAAGCCGCCGTTGATCTTAAGAATGGAAAGATTTATAAAACAGATCAGCATTTTTATTATTGCTCTCAGCGTTATACTTGCTGTTATACTCAGATTGCAGGGATTAGACTTCACTGCAATTTTCTTCTTTGTTGTTGCGCTCGCTGTTTCAGCTATTCCGGAAGGTTTGCCGGTTGCTTTAACAGTTGCTCTTTCGATAGCAACAAAACGAATGGCTCAGCGTAATGTTATTGTAAGAAAATTAACTTCGGTTGAAAGTCTTGGAAGCTGCACAGTTATAGCAAGCGATAAAACAGGAACGCTTACTGTTAATGAACAAACTGTAAAAAAAATAATTTTAGCCGACGGGAAAAGTTTTTCGGTTTCCGGTGAAGGTTATAACGGAAACGGTAAAGTAGTTGATGATAAAACTGAAAAAGAAATTGATCACAAGCATAATGATCGCTTAAATACTATAAATGAAATTACTGTTCTGGCAAACGAAGCTTCTCTAAATTCTGAGGGTGATAAATGGAAACATCACGGCGATGCTATGGATATTGCACTGCTTGGAATGAGCTACAAGTTAAAAGCAAACCCGGAAGAAGTCCAATCGAAAATTAAATTAGTCGATAAAATTCCTTATGAATCAGAAAGAAAGTTTTCTGCTGCTTTTTATGAAAAAGATGGTGTTGTAAGTGTTGGTGCTAAAGGAGCGGTTGAAACAATCCTCGAGTTTTGTTCTTCTGTTGCTGAGGATGAAAAGACTTCGGACATAAACAAAGAATCTATTCTTAAACAAACCGAAGAACTGTCGGGCAAAGGTTATCGTGTCTTGGCTTTTGCAGGCGGTGAACACCCGGATTTTAAAAAGCAAAGTGAATATGAAGATGCTCAGTTGCCGGATCTAACTTTTTACGGTTTAATTTGCTTTATTGATCCATTAAGAGCTGAAGCAAAAGACTCAGTAAAACAATGCAAAGATGCCGGCATTAAGGTTATTATGATAACAGGCGACCATCCTGCTACTGCACAGAACATTTCACATGAACTCGGTATAGCAGATGAAAACCCAAAAGTAGTAACAGGACAAATGCTTTCTGATGCGGGTCCATCGGATAGTCCGGCTTACGAAAAATTAGTTTCTTCAACTTCTGTTTTTGCAAGAGTATCTCCCACCCAAAAACTGGAAATTGTTGATGTGCTTATTCGTGATGGTGAATTTGTAGCAGTTACAGGAGATGGAGTAAACGATGCGCCGGCTCTTAAACGTGCAAACATTGGCGTTGCAATGGGTTCCGGAACAGATGTCGCAAAAGAAGTCGGCTCAATGATTGTTGTTGACGATAACTTTTCTTCAATCGTTGCCGGAGTTGAGGAAGGAAGATTCGCTTATGATAATGTAAGAAAGGTAATATACCTTTTGATATCCACAGGCGCGGCTGAAGTATTCCTGTTTATTGCGGCAATCTTTGCCGGATTACCACTTCCGCTTTTAGCTGTTCAATTGTTATGGCTTAATCTTGTAACAAACGGTATTCAGGATGTTGCACTTGCTTTTGAAGGCGGTGAACCTGGTGCAATGAAAAGGAAGCCAAGAAAAACCAGCGAAAGTATTTTTAATCCCCTAATGATAAAGCAGACTGTTGTGTCGGGACTTACTATGGGAGGCATCGTTTTCGGGATGTGGTTCTGGCTTAACAACTATACAAATATGAGTGAATTCCACGCAAGAAATGTTATTTTGCTTCTGATGGTATTCATGCAGAACTTTCACGCATTCAACTGCCGCTCCGAAAGAGTTTCGGCATTCAAAGTACCGTTAAAAAGAAATGTAATTCTTGTATTCGGAGTAATTGCTGCACAGGGAATTCATATACTCAGTATGCAGATTCCTTTTATGCAGAATATACTAAGATTAGAGCCGGTAACACTTGATGAGTGGATTCAGATTTTAGTTTTAGCAGTCCCGATGATATTGGTGATGGA
>DATHSU010000277.1:0-8980 GCA_035463895.1 Ignavibacteriaceae bacterium
CAGGGCAGAACTTTTATGAGCCCCTTAGATTGTCCCTTCAGGTCAGCAGACTGGGCACTTCAGAGAATTAAGAGTGAAACCAAAGTAGTTATACTGGATTTCCACGCAGAAGCTACAGCAGAAAAAATGGCAATGGGACATTACCTTGATGGAAAGATTAGTGCTCTGATCGGTACACATACGCATACACAAACTGCAGACGAAAGAATTCTTGCTGGCGGTACTGCATTCATTACAGATGTGGGTATGTCAGGTCCTTATGATTCTGTGATAGGTATGAAAACAGTTGCAGCCATAAACAGGTTTCTGTACCAGACTCCTCAGAAGTATGAAACTGCGAGTGACAATGTCCATCTTGCAGGAGTTTTTCTGGTGGTTAATACTGAAACAGGAAAATCAACTTCAATTGAGCGAATATTCTTTCCGGAATTTGATCGAAGTGTTTAATTCTAATGGAAAAATATCCTTTACCGAGACTTGACACAGATTCTGAACTAAGGAAATTGCTGACAAAATACTGCCGCCTGACAAAAGGAGAAATCTGGCGTGATCCCATCTCGGAGCATAAAATTGCCTGCATTGATTCTACTGATTCTAAAGCGGTTATAGAATTAATGAATGTTACAGAAGCAACCCTGGCAATTCACGATCCTCCATATAACTTTATAGCATTTGATGAATTAAAAGAAGAGCAGTTTATCAATTGGTCGAAAAAATGGATTAAAAACTCATTTAACTCATTAGCTCTAAACTCTTCTATTTATATATGGTTAGGGGCAGATTATAAAAATCATTTCCAGCCATTCGCCGGTTTTATTCAAATGATGAAACAATCCGGTTTTGCATCCAGAAATTTGATTACTTTACGAAATCAACGAGGATATGGAACAGCCCAAAACTGGATGTCGGTCAGACAGGAATTACTTTATTATTCAAAGGGTGCTCCCGTTTTCAATGTTGAAACTGTCTATACTGATATACCAAAAATCCTTAAGGGATATTATAAGGAAGTTGGTGGGGAAATTACTGAAAACGTTGAGCGGGGCAGATCTGAATTTATTCGACCGGGAAACGTTTGGGTTGACGTGCAACAAGTCTTTTACAGGATGGAAGAAAATGTCAATGGGTGTTTCGCTCAGAAACCTTTAAAAGCTATTGAAAGAATTGTTAACGCAAGCAGCAATGAAAAAGACGTTGTTATTGATTTTTTTGCTCATTCAGGAACTACACTTATTGCATGTGAAAAATTAAAAAGAAAATGTTTTACTGCTGATATTGATCCTGTCTTTTGCGAAATTAGTATTCGTAGATTAGAAAGATTTCGTAAAACCGGAAAAACAGGATGGCAGAACTCCAATCCTTTTTATGAGGAAATAATCAATGACAATGAAATTAAAGAGTATCTTGCTGTTAAACATAAAATAAACTATTAGAAAGTATAAAATGATTCTGATTGACGGAAAAAAAACTGCTTCTGATATTAGAAATGAACTCAAAGAAAAAATTCTTAAACTAAAAGAAAAGGGAAAAGGTGTACCGGGACTTGTAGCTATACTGGTGGGGGATGATCCTGCATCTAAAATATACGTTACAAGTAAAGGCAAGGCTTGCCAGGAAATCGGAATGAAATCTAAAACTGAAATTCTTCCCGCAACTATCAGTCAGGATGAACTTCTTCGAATAATTGATCATTATAATTCTAATAATGACTTTCACGGAATTCTTGTCCAGCTTCCTCTTCCAAAGCACATTGATGAAAATCAAGTCATAGAAAGAATTTCACCTGAAAAGGATGTTGACGGATTTCATCCGGTAAGTGTTGGAAACCTTGTTATTGGTAAAGATACCTTTGCATCATGCACACCTGCTGGTATTCAGGAATTATTAAAAAGATATGAAATACAGACTGAAGGAAAACACGTTGTTGTAGTGGGAAGGAGCAATATTGTCGGTAAACCAATCGCGAACATAATGCTTCAAAAACAAAAATTTGCTAATGCTGTTGTTACTATTTGTCATTCTGCCGCTTCCGATCTGGCATACTTTACCAGACAGGCGGATATTCTTATTGCTGCAATAGGTAGAGCCAATTTTATCAAAGATAACATGGTTAAAGAAGGTGCAGTTGTTATTGATGTCGGGATAAATAGAATTGATGCTCCGGAAACAACTAAGGGATATAAGATTGTTGGCGATGTTGAATTTGAAACTGTGTCCCAAAAAACTTCTTTTATCACACCGGTTCCGGGAGGTGTGGGTCCAATGACAATTGCAATGCTTTTAAGTAATACCTTTAAATCATTTGAAAAAAAGATTAACAAAAACATATAACCTATTAAAATACAATGATTAATAAAGATAATTTAATTCACATTATAAATGAATTTAATGGCTCATTCAGTCTGGTTAATGACCCAAGAGGTAGATATTTCAATGGTAAAGAGATTGCTGGTTATATCGACCATACTTTATTAAAACCTGATGCTGTTAAATCAGAAATAATTACTCTGTGCAATGAGTCAAAAAAATATGGTTTTGCATCTGTATGCATAAATCCTTCCTATGTGGATCTATGCACCAAACAATTATTCGGGAGCACGGTGAAAGTTTGTACTGTTATTGGGTTTCCGTTAGGTGCAAATGAAACAGCTACAAAAATTGATGAAGCCGAGCTTGCCATTACATCAGGCGCCTCTGAGATAGATATGGTATTGAATATTGGAAAGCTTATAGACAATGAACAGGATTATTTACAAACTGAAATATTTTCCATTTCTGAATTGTGTCATAAAAATAATGTCTTATTAAAAGTTATAATAGAAACATCTTTGTTAAAAAAAGAGGAAATTGTATTAGCCTCATTACTGGCGCTTAATGCAAAAGCCGATTTTGTTAAAACTTCAACGGGTTTCAGTAAAGGAGGCGCAACAATTCAGGATGTAGCACTTATGAAATTTACAGTTGGGAACGGAGCTAAGATAAAAGCTTCAGGCGGTATAAGAAGTTATGAAGATGCAGTTTTAATGATACTTAATGGCGCTTCAAGGATCGGCACAAGTTCGGGTGTAAATATTGTTGAGCATTCTAGTTCACAAGCTGATTATTAAATTATGATCCTGGATTTGATAATTGAAAAAACGAATGATGGATATAATGCTGATGTTCCGTCGCTGCAGGATTGTGATACCTGGGCACATGACGAGGAAACAGCTATAATTAATATTTTAGAAAGAGTGACTTTTTTCCTTCAGATAGATCCGAAATTACTTAAGCTTGATAAAGCACGTGTGGAAAAAAATATCACGATTTATAAACTAATTATTGATAAGCCATCACTTTGAGATCAGAAAAACGTTCTAAAAAAATAGATTTCGTTGTTCGGTCCAGGCAGCACTCCCTGCAAGTAGTGCTTGAAAATATACATGATTCCCACAATGTAAGTGCAATTTTCAGAACCTGTGATGCTGCCGGCATTCCTGCTGTATCTCTCATTTATAATTACGAAAAATTTCCGCGTATCGGTAAAAAATCCTCTGCCTCGGCTTATAAATGGGTTGAAAAGAATAAATACAAAACTGTTGAGGAATGTTATGCAAATTTGAGAAAGCACGGTTTTCAGATAATTGCTTCATCAATTTCAAACGATTCAAAGGAATTGTATGAATTAGATTTTACAAAAAAATCAGCGATTGTATTAGGTAATGAACATCGTGGTGTTTCTGATGAAGCTGCTGAACTGGCTGACCACAAATTCCAGATACCTATGTTTGGTATGGTCCAGAGTTTAAATGTATCAGTAGCTGCTGCAATAACAATTTATGAAGCTCTCAGGCAAAGAAAAAAATCGGGTTTGTATCCGGCAAAAGATCTTTCAGAAAAAGAATTGCAAAAAATAATTGATGACTGGTTGAAAAAATAATTTCAAATGAAACAGCCTTTTAATAATATTAAAAAAGTTAGTGGAGAATTATCTCTGCCAGGTGATAAATCAATTTCTCATCGTGCTTTAATTTTTTCTGCAATGGCTTCCGGTAGTTCTACTATAGAAAACCTCTCTGACGGACTGGATGTTAGTGCAACTTTAAACTGCCTGAAGCATCTCGGAGCCGATATAAGTATTAGTAAGGAACAGACAAAAGTGCGGGGATGCGGTTTTAAGGGATTTAAAAAACCGGATTTACCACTTAACTGTAATAACTCGGGAACAACTGCCAGGTTATTATCAGGTTTGCTTATTGCCCAAAAATTCAACAGCATCTTAACAGGAGATGATTCGCTCTCAAAACGCCCGATGCGTAGAATAATTGAACCCTTGGAAAGGATGGGCGGGAGGATACACGATTCAAATAATACTTTACCTCTGGTTATTCATCCTTCTGATCAACTTAATGCAATAAACTATCCGCTTAAGATACCAAGTGCACAGGTTAAAAGTGCTGTTCTAATTGCAGCATTACATATTGAAGATGAAACTATTATTACTGAAAAATCTATAACAAGAGATCATACTGAAAGAATGCTTGGTTTAGATGTGCAAACTTCAGGAAATAAGGTAATATCAAAATCATCTTATAAAAACTATCCACAACCAAATAATTATTTTATTCCGGGTGATATTTCTTCAGCGTCCTTTTTAATCGTGGCAGCTCTGTTAACAAAAAGCTCAGAACTGATCATTAAAAACGTATCATTAAATCCTACAAGGACAGGCATCATACAACTTTTGAAGAAAATGGGTGCTAAAATACATACTGTAAGTAAAATGGAAAGCTGCAATGAATCATATGGGGATTTAATGGTTTCATCAAGTCAGTTAAAAAACGTGTTTATTGGAGAAGATATAATTCCCTCTATAATTGACGAGATACCAATTCTTAGTATTGCAGGTTTATTTGCAGAAGGTAGATTCGAAATAAGAAATTGCCAAGAGCTGCGGGTAAAAGAATCTGACCGGATAAATTCAATTTGCTATAATCTTAAACTTGCAGGCTTAACTGTTGAAGAGTATGAAGATGGATTTTCTTTCGCAGGTAGATTAAAGAATGAAGCAATTATTTATGAAAGCTTTGGTGATCACAGGATTGCAATGGCTTTTGCAGTGCTGTCAATTCTCAATAAAAACGGGGGTGCCGTAAATGCTTTTGAATGTGTAAATATTTCCAATCCCGGTTTCTTAAAACAACTTCATTCAGTGTGTGAATACTCCTAAATAAGAATAACCTGGTGTTCAAAACAGTTTACTATCGTCTCATCGAATATTTTTTTCAAAAAGCATCACCATATTTATTAGTAAAGTAAATGAAGTTGAGTTCTCTTTCCTGAAGATTTTCAGCAGGGTAAAGAGATTCAGAAATTTTATCAATTTGTTTAAGCGAAATTTCGTGCTTCTTTTTTTGCGCCTGTAAAGCTTTGTTTTTTAATTCAAATAAAGAAGATAACATCTTATCTCTGTACCTGTCGCTGGAATCCGAAATAGTTTTATCGATTGAGAATAAATGAGTCTTTAAATCATCTATAATCAATTCTATCTGCCTGTTTGAATCTTCAAACAGAGTATCTAAATTTTTATCTGACACAGATGCAATAATCTGATCTTTTAATGTATCTGCTTTGATAAATATATCCTTTAACTCAAGGTTGAATTTATCCAGGTGCGCCTGAAGATTCTTTTCAATTATAGTGATTGATGCACGAGGATATATAATTGGTGTCTGAATTTTAAAGAAATCATATAACGGAGTAACCTGCGCAAAGTATGCAATTTCGCTAGGACCGGCAACATAAAACGCAGTTGGAAGAAGATAATCCTGGCAGATCGGTCTTAGTAAAACATTCGGACTGAAGCGCTCAGGTTCATTTTTTATTGTATCAAGAAGTTCTTCTTTGGTGAACTGTTTCCTTTTTCTTCTTAACCTGAAGGTATCATCAACCGGTTCAATTGAATATCTTCCATCGTCAGTACTGTAAAACAGATTAACCGGTTTAATTTTAACCTGTGCATGATAAATCTCCTCGAGCTTGGCACTGGTTAGTACAAGCTTTTGAGTATGTTCTCTGAAACCTTCAACCTCATGGGTAAATACGGGTATCAGTAATGATTTTATTTCTTTATCCTGTGGGTCTAAAATTAATAATCCGTATTCATCAAACAACCAGAAGATTAATTCTTTAAAAGCCTGTTTAATAGTTTTCCCATTGGTATAGATTTTACTGAGCTGAGATAAAAGGTCGGGTGTAAATTCCGTCTCACGAAGCGAATTTTTAATAAGTTCCAAAACTGAATTGATTTCAGAAGTGAGAGTTAAACTTCCAACACTCTTCTTTGTATCGTCCTCGGGAATTTCTTCCGAATAAGTAAACTCTGATAATTCATTTTCTTTATTGATGAGTTTTATTTTTCTTATTTCATTAAAATCGTGATCATCTCCTTCGAGCCAAAAAACAGGAACAAAATTAAATTCTTCATAGCGTTCTTTTAATTGTCTTGCGAGTTTTATAGCTGTAATAATCTTATAAAATGTGTACAAAGGTCCGCCGAAAATACCAAGCTGCTGCCCTGTTACTATTGCAAGTGTTCGTTTTTCATTGAGGTTAGCAATATTAGTTAGAGTTTTTTCCGATGCTTGAGGAAGAGATAAATACTGGTTTTTAATTAGCGACGTCAGATTAATTTCTCTACCGCTTCTGGAATTTATAATATCATTAAAAAGACCGGAATATTTTTCTTTCTCCCTAAAATCATGCTTATAGAATTCTGAAACATTTTCGAATTCATATAAATAATCAAGATACAAGTTGTGATTTTTCGGAATATCAGAGAAATTAATTTGCATTATACACCTTGGATGTGAATTTAATGCACAAAAGTAAAAAAAAGATCAGCAGTTGACAACCTCTTAATTCACATATTAAGGTTGTTTTTTAGCTTCTGTTAAATGATTATCTTAACAATCAAAACAATTGATTATTGAGTTTGGAAATAAATCTCACTAAATATTTCACGGTTAAACGCTTCCTTAATTCGTTAATGGTAGTTTCATCTTTCATCATTTCTAAAATTAAAAGAAAACCTATTGTTTGGGGCTTGCCGATTTCTTACTCAATTGAACCAACTAACCATTGTAATCTCAAATGTCCGGAATGTCCCTCAGGCTTAGGATCCTTAACCAGACCACTTGGTCTATTAAAATATGATGAATTCAAAAAATGGATAGATCAAATAAAATCAACAGGTTTTTATGTTCAATTATTCTTTCAGGGAGAACCTTTTATTAATAAGCAACTGCCTCAAATGATTAAATATGCACAGAAGAATAAAGTTTATATTTCTATAAGTACAAACGGACATTTTATTGACTTAACCAACGTGGACTTTATACTTGATAATGCACCCGATAAACTGATTTATTCAGTTGATGGACTTGATGAAGAAAGCTATCAAAATTATCGTGTTGGTGGAACATTTAAACAGGCAGATGAGGGATTAAGAACACTAATTAAAAGAAAAAATGAACGCGGTTTGAAAAAACCATTTATTGAGTTTCAGTTCATTGTTATGAAACAAAACGAACATCAGCTTGATGAAGTTCTAAAGTACGGTAAAGAAGCCGGTGTGGATAAAGTAGTTTTTAAAACGATGCAGATTTCAAATTATGAAAACGCTGTCAAGTTCCTGCCTTCAAATAAAAAATACAGCCGTTATATCGTTGAGAATGGTTCTTATAAAATAAAAAGCAAAATGAAGAACCATTGTTTTGCTTTATGGCGTACTTCAGTAATAACCTGGGACGGAAAGGTTGTTCCTTGTTGCTTTGATAAAGATGCCGAATATAATTTAGGATCACTAAATGGAAAATCTTTTCAGCAAATCTGGAAATCTGAAGAATATAATAAGTTCAGGCAAAGAGTTTTGGACAGCAGAAAAAGTATAAATATCTGTACAAATTGTACCGAAGGACTTAAAATTAATATTCTTGAAATTGAACAATAATGTTAGAAGCGGTGATTAGTAAATATTTGGGCAGTGAGAGCTTACTTGTAAAAAAAAGGAAAAGGATTTTCTTTCTTTTCAAAATCTTTATTGCTGCAGGATTGCTGTTTTACATAATTGCAGAAGTTAAACTCAATGAAATTATAGCAGCCATTGAGGGAGCTAACACATTTTATTTAATATCTGCTTTTCTGCTCACTTTTTTAAATATATATCTACAGTACTTCAAATGGAAGCTTACCTGCAATATCCTGTTAAAAGAAAATTCAAAAAGTAAAATAGCCACATCATTACTACATGGATTGGCTGCCGGAGTATTTACTCCTGCACGAATAGGTGAGTATTTTGGAAGAGCCATCGTGTTCAGAGATCTTCCGGTTTATAAAGTTGCTCTGGCAACATTACTGGATAAGTTTTTTCCCTTACTCATGGTTGCTTTTTTCGGTTCGATAAGTTCAATAATTTTTATTCATTTTCAATATGAAGTTACAATCTTTTTAACCATATCACTTTTCGTTGTTTTTTTCAGTCTGTTTTACTTTTTTTTCTATCTTCTTTTTAATGAAAAATTCTGGGACAGCTTTATTTTCGCAAAACTCCGCAAATCAGATCGGTTAAATTATTTTCTTGAAAAATTGAAAGAGTTAAAGAATCTTGATAAAACTTATTCAATAAAAATGCTTATTGTATCTTTTCTCTTTTACCTATGTTTCTTAGTTCAGTATGCACTGCTGGTTTCGGCTTTCTCGAATAATTTTGCATTTATAGATTATTTATGGGCAGGTAATTTAATAATGTTTGCAAAAACTATAATTCCACCCATTTCACTAGGCGAACTTGGTATAAGAGAAGGTGCTTCAGTTTATTTTATAACAAGACTTAGCGAAAGTGCTTCTGCAGGATTTAACGCATCTATCTTCCTATTTTTAATAAATGTACTCCTGCCTTCTATTGTTGGAATGTTACTGCTGACCAAGAAATCAAATGACT
>DATHSU010000278.1:0-1726 GCA_035463895.1 Ignavibacteriaceae bacterium
CAGAAAGAAAAAGCTCACCATTTTCAAACTGTTTCCAGACTTCATTTTGGTTACCTTCTTTGAATTGAAATCCCGAATAACTTCTTGGACTCAATCCTGAAGCAATCAAATGATATTGCTTTCCATCCTGAAGCAGTTCTATCTCACGATAAAAGTTTATGTCTTTTGCTCCATCAATGGACTTTATTTTAAGAAGAACATCCTCTGATAACACCGCATCATTTCTTCTTGAAATCAGACTTGGAGCAGAAATAAAAATATCAGCATTCAATCGTGCTTCAAGCCAGTTGATCACGGTGCTTCTGAAACTGCTGACCATCGTTCCAACTCCCACTGTAGCTGCAACAGCCAAAGCTAATGCTGCTATGGCAATGTAAGTTCTGCTGATGTTTTGTATTATTGATCGCGATGCGATTTTTCCTGTTATGCCAAACAGTGACCTGAAGATTGGTGAAAATATTTTTTCAACCAGAATAATTATAAGAGGCGTTGATAATGCAAAGCCAATTATTATCGGAAGAATTCCAAAGTAACTTAGCCAGATATTTTTTGATGGAATGTAAAGAACCACCGCTCCGATGATAATGAATAGCAAACCTGCAATACTCATCGCGGGAATTTTTCTCACCAGTGATGATTCCTGTTCAGACCGCATCATTGCAGAACGGGGATGAACCATTGACGCTTCTTTTGCCGGCTTGATTGCTGATAGAATTGTAGCAAGAATTCCTAATGCCGCACCTTTCAGAATTATAAATGGTGAAATATAAATCTCTCTGACTGAAACGACATAATATAAATCGTTTATCGTTTGTGAGATGAAGACGATCAGAAATTTTGAAATGAAATATGCCAGGAAAAATCCGATTGCCGTTCCGATAATTCCAATTATCAAAGCTTCGCGGATGATTATTCTGGAGACTTCATTCGATGTAACTCCAAGCGAGCGAAGTGTTCCGATTAAAACTTTTCTCTGAACAACTGAAAACGTCATCGTGTTGTAAATGAGAAACAATCCAACAATTAAAGCAAGCAGACTGAGGGAAGTCAAGTTGATGTTAAACGCTTCGAGCATCTGTTCTGCGGTTTGTGAGCGCGAACCTGATTTTTGAAGCTGAAATCCCCCGGGCAAAAGACTTTTTAATTCTTCTTCTTCAGCAGGAGTATTAACTATAACATCTATGTAATCTATCACGCCGAACCTTTCGGTCAGCTCCTGTGCTGTTGCAACATCTGCGATTAAAAGATTTTCTAATGCAGATTTGTTTTGCTCATCTTCTGTAATCAATCCGATTATAGAAAGATTTTTTTCTTTACCGTTTATTAAAACCGAAATTGAATCGCCAACACTTTTATTTAAGGCTGCTAAACTTTCATTGGATAAAACAACTGCATTTGGCTTTGTAAGAAAATCTTTCAACTCGCCATCAATAGCTTTTGCAGTGTTAGCTAAATAATCTCTGAAAGGACGTTCAGCAAAAAAATCAATTCCTAACAGCTTGAATATTTTTCTGTTTGAATCCGGAATGCTTACATAAGTTTCTAATACGGGTGCAATGTTCTTTATTCTTTTTTCGATTCTCAAATAAGTATAAAACGAATCCGGTATTCCTTCCGAAGTTCCAATGATCTGATGAGTTGCTTTGCCGGCGACTGCATTCATCGAAAGATCAAATGCTTTTGCCGAACTGTGATTTGCAATATCAATAGAAACAACAATTGCAAC
>DATHSU010000279.1:0-1680 GCA_035463895.1 Ignavibacteriaceae bacterium
GATTTATCATTGCTTTCATTTGTGAAATGTAATTATCATTGGTAAAAATTTCTGAAGGATCATTTTCAAACTTTGCAAAGTAATTTTTAAATTCTTCAAGCTTAACATTTTCATTTATATATTCAGGTGAGCGTGAAATCCAGGCAGTCATCATATCAGATAAAGTTTTGATTTCTCTTTCACTAGCCCCGGATTTTCTTAAAATCTCCATCATTTTTAACTGAGTATTCATCCATAAAAGATCATAACTTGTCAATTTTGGAGAACTTACATAAGCCGCTATCTTGTCAATAAATAACGGATAAGCAGCAGCCCATTCAAGAACCTGCATACTGCCCATTGAACCTCCGATTGCGCCATACAAGCGGTCAATACCCAGATGCTTTGTCAGAGTTATGTACTGACTATTAACCATATCGGTAATTGTTATTTCAGGGAATGAATTATTATGGTAATTCGAGGGAGATGATGAAACTCCGTTACCGAGAGCATCAAAGGCAATTATGAAATACTTTGAAGTATCTACAAAGTTTCTTTTCTCGATTAGAATTCCTATTGACTCAGATGTACCCCCAAACCAGGAACAGTAAATAATAGCATTTGATTTATTAGCATTGAGTTTGCCGAAAGTTCTGTATCCTATTCTGCAATCCTCAATAGTATCTCCACTCAGTGTGATAAAATCACCTATGTGCGAAAAATTTTGAACTGATTGAGAGAAAATATTTGAAATGCTGATTATGAGTAATAATAATATGGCCTTTAAGTTCATGGCATAATCCTATAAAAGATGTTAATCAAAAAAAAACCCTCAATAAATATGAGGGTTGTTTAGTCGGAACGGCGGGATTTGAACCCGCGACCACCTGAACCCCATTCAGGTACGCTACCGGGCTGCGCCACGTTCCGAAAAATTATAATTTAGATACCAGAAGTTCCAAAATACTTTTGATTTCTTCAAGGTCTTTCTTAAGAGCAGATTTTTCTTTTCTAACAGGAATAACCTGTTCAACAGTTTCATCTGTCTCTTTTTCAGGTTCAGAAACACTTAGCACCTTTTCAGGACTGTAATTCTCCAATATCTTTTTGGCACCTTCAATTGTGTATTTCCTTTCTCTGAGTAAGTTTTTAATATGGAGTATTAACTGAATATCCTTATTAGTATAGATCCGGTTTCCTGCTCTATTCTTCTGAGGTTTGAGCTCATCAAACTCAGTTTCCCAGTATCTCAGAACATATTGTTCAATACCGGTAATTTTACTTACTTCGCTTATCGAATAGTAGAGTTTTTTAATTGAAAGGTCTTTCATAAGCATAGTTTTTTTTGTTTAATCGAAAATAACTAAAGCTTTATTTAATAGCAATATGCAGAGATTAAATAAAGTTAAAACTTTTCAGGAATGCTATTTGGTGCTTAAATAAACAAAAAATAAATCTAACTTAAGTAGTTTAGCGGTTGAAAACTATAAATAATTACCGTTTTAGTGTTGATCAGCAGCTTTTGATAATTTGTATCAATGAATAAATGCCAGCTAAGTAACTTATTTCTTTAAGTCCTGATACATATCCATTACAATTTCTGGCAGTTAGGGATGTTTGTCTGAAATCTTCACGCTGTGAAAGATTAGAAAGGTGAACTTCCACTTTAGGTACTTTGCAAAGAGCTAATGCATCGAGAAT
>DATHSU010000280.1:0-4663 GCA_035463895.1 Ignavibacteriaceae bacterium
GAATGAAAGCTGGGGATCAGTCAATGAACCAACCTGCGGTACTTTTTTCAGTGATGCCTGGTAGGAATAAAATTTAGATTTTAATCCGGGATTATTTTCTGCTGCAATCTTGAGGTAATCATCTAATGTTTGTGCAGAAACAGACGTACTTCCTAATAGAATCGCTAGTATGGATGTATAGATGTATGAATGTATGATTTTTGATTTGTTTTTAAAACCATTCAGCCATGCAATTATACGATACAAGAGTTGTTTTCCAATGTGCATATATTTTCTTTTCATTACAGACTCTTCTTTATTAAATATTCTTCTCTTGCTGAGTAAAGAACCGGTACAATAAATAATGTAATTAATGCTATAGTCATTCCGCCGAAAGCAGGGATAGCCATTGGTATCATAATATCTGATCCTCTTCCTGTTGAAGTTAAAATTGGAAGCAGGGCAAGCAAAGTTGTTGCGGTTGTCATTAAACAAGGTCGTACTCTTTTTGTGCCGGCTTCTAAAACTGCTTTACGGACTTCTTCTAAATTTTCCGGCTGATGCTTTTTGAAGCTTTGCTTCAGGTAAGTTGCAATCACTACTCCATCGTCTGTTGCGATACCAAATAATGCAATGAAACCAACCCACACTGAAACACTAAGATTAAACGTACGCATCTGGAACAGATCCCGCATATTAGTTCCGAGAATAGAAAAGTCCATAAACCAGTTTTGTCCATACAGCCAAAGCATGACAAAGCCGCCGGCAAATGCAAGTGCAATAGCTGAGAAAATCATCAGCGATGTTGAAGCTGAACGAAACTGGAAATATAATATTAGAAAAATTACAGCTAACACTAACGGGACAACTATGGCGAGTCGCTTCTCAGCTCTTAACTGGTTTTCATAGCTGCCTGAAAATTTATAACTCACTCCTGCAGGCACTTCAAGTTCACCGGATGAAATTTTATTTTGCAGAAAACGCTGTGCGTCTTCAACAACTGTTACTTCTGCGAATCCCTCTTTCTTATCTAATAAAACATATCCAACTAAAAAGGTATTTTCACCGCGGATCATTGCTGGTCCCTGTCTGAAATTTATTTCTGCAATTTCACCAAGAGGAATTTGCTGCCCGGTCGGAGTCGGAATAAGAATTCGTTTCATCATTTCGGGATCATCGCGCCATTCACGTGCATAACGGGCACGAATATTAAAACGTTCGCGTCCTTCAACTGTAGTACTAAGAGGCATTCCGCCAATAGCAGTTTCAATATACATTTGAACTTCGCCTACATTTAATCCATAACGAGCCATTGCATTACGGTCGAGGTCAATTTCAAGATACGGTTTTCCAAGACTTCGGTCTGCAAAAACTGCTTCACCTTTTACAGAAGGAACTTCTTTAAGCAGTTGTTCCAGGTTTAAACTGAATTCCTCAATAGTGTTTTGATTAGGTCCATATACTTTAATACCCATCGGTGCACGCATTCCTGTTTGAAGCATTACAAGCCGCGTCTCAATGGGCTGAAGTTTTGGAGCAGATGTAACACCGGGAATATTGTTAGTCACTTTTACAATTTCATTCCAAATATCGTCAGGCGATTTGATATGATCTCTCCACTGTCTGAAATATTTTCCATTTCTATCCGGAATAAGATTCCCATTCTCATCTTTTATAAATTCACCATCATCACGTGTTTTGAACCGAACAGGATAACCATTTTCATCAATCATATATTCAGTTTTATAAAGAATAACATTTTCAAACATGGAAACAGGTGCTGGATCAAGTGCGCTTTCTACTCTGCCTGCTTTTCCAACCACTGTGTGCACTTCAGGTATTGATTGCACACGCATATCAAGCTGCTGAATATATCTTAAATTTGCTTCAACTCCGGAATGAGGCATTGATGTGGGCATCAGTAAAAATGATCCTTCATCTAAAGAAGGCATAAACTCTTTGCCCATTCCCGGAAATGTATGAGCAAATCCGCTCCACACCGATGTAGTGCGAATGTTCCATCCGACTGCATCAAATCCTTTTGGAATAAATCCAAAAATTTTATCGAAGCCTATCCAGATGTTCAAACCAATGAGAATTATAATTATAGGAATTGCAAGAAATGTTATTTTATTATCGAGACACCAGTGAAGTATTTTGGGATAAAATTTTATAAATAATTTAAATGCACCTAACACCAGTGCTATTATAAAAATTATGAACAGGAAATTGAGTATTAAACTGTTCTCAACTCCGAGAGGAAGCCATTCACTTGCAAGCAGCCATGAAACAGCAGCGGCTATTATTCCGATTGTAATTGTATCATGATGTTTATTTACTGAATTAAAGAAAAACTGCAATCGTGGGTTAGATAATTTATTAATTTGGAATAAACCGGTTGGGTCTCCATTCTTATATGTATAATAAACCAAATTGTTAACCCCAAGTAAAATTAATACAAAGCCAGCCCATGTAATCCACCATAGTGAAAATAAACCAAACACTATCAGTAAAACATTAATATAAAATGCAAGGTTCTTCCGTTTTGTTCTGATAGAAAATAACCAGTGAGCAAATGCCGGCATCATTAATAAAGTAATTACTAATGCAGCTATTAAAGCAAATGTTTTTGTATAAGCTAATGGACCAAAAAGTTTACCTTCTGCTTCCTGCAAAGTAAACACAGGTAAAAAACTTACAATGGTTGTTGAAACCGCAGTAAGAATAGCTGTTGCCACCTCGGTTGAAGCATTATAAACAGTAGTAAGCATAGATTGCCCGGCAGGTGCTTCATCTTTATGGCGAAGAATATTTTCACTAAGGATTATTCCTAAATCAACCATAGTTCCGATAGCGATAGCAATTCCTGATAAAGCAACAATGTTCGCATCAACATTAAAATACTTCATCATAATAAAAACCATAAGCACAGCCAGAGGAAGTAATGCTGAAATCATCATTGAGGCTCGAAGGTGCATCACCATTACAATTATTACGATGATTGTAATAAGAATCTGTAAACTTATAGCTTCATACAAAGTGCCGAGTGTTTCATAAATCAGTTCTGTCCGATCATAAAATGGAACTATTGTAATTTTTGATTCCGTACCGTCAGCAAGTTTTTTTGACGGCAGTCCGGGAGAGATCTCTTTAATCTTTTCTTTTACTTCATTGATAACTTTTAACGGATTATCACCATATCTTGCAACTACAACTCCACCAACTGCTTCAACTCCGCCTTTATCCAGAAATCCACTGTGACCCCTTGGTGCGGGACCAAAATTCACTCTTGCAATATCACGAATACGAATAGGGATATTATCAGTAACTTTAACAACTGCCTGTTCAATATCATTCAGTGATTTTACATAACCCAATCCACGCACGTAATATTCTGCAAGATTAAGTTCTACAGTGTTAGCACCTACATCAAGGTTACTTTGTTTCACTGCTTCCACTACCTGCATCATGCTTACGTTGTGTGCTTTCATTGCTACAGGATCGAGATCAACCTGGTATTCTTTAATGAAGCCGCCGATTGAAGCAACCTCCGAAACACCTTCAGCAGCTGTTAATGCGTAACGAACATAAAAGTCCTGTATTGTTCTGAGTTCGTGCGGATCCCAGCCGCCGGCAGGATTTCCTTTTTCATCACGACCCTCTAGTGTGTACCAGAAAATTTGTCCAAGGGCTGTTGCATCAGGACCAAGAGTAGGGGATACACCATCGGGCAGCAGAGCGGGAGAAAGTGAATTTAATTTTTCAAGAACTCTTGTTCTGCTCCAGTAATATTCCACACTTTCATCGAAGATGATGTAAATACTTGAAAAACCAAACATAGAAGTACTGCGGATACTTTTTACGCTCGGTAATCCCAAAAGTGAAGTTGTAAGCGGATAAGTTATTTGGTCTTCTACATCCTGCGGGCTTCTTCCCATCCATTCGGTAAAAACAATCTGCTGGTTTTCACCAATATCCGGGATTGCATCAACCGGAACCGGGTCACGCGGCAGAAAATCTATATTCCAGTTAAATGGTGCTGTTGCAATCCCCCATCCAACAAATAGAAGTAACAGAAGAACTGTTACAAGTTTGTTCTCAAGGAAGTACTTTATTATTGTGTTTAACATAAACTATATCCTGCATTACTAATCGTTTGGAATAGTGAATGGCTGAATGATTGAATGAAAGCATATATCAAAATATTCAACCAATCAACCAATCAGCTAATCAGCTAATCATTATTTAGTGTTTATGACTTTCATCTTTTTTCTTGTCATCAGTTTTCATTTCAGCTCTCTCATACTTACAGCAACTATGAAGCTTATCGTATGTATCATCTTTAGCTTTAACTGATTCTGTATCGTGTCCTACTTCAGCAACAATCTGATGAAGTTTATTCTCATTTAATTTTTGCGGTTTAAATACCACAGTTGCCATTTTACTTTCACTATCCCATTTGGCTGATTCAACTCCATCAACTTTTAGTGCTTTTTCTATTCTGCTTTTGCACATACTGCAGTTTCCGTAAACTTTGAACTCAACTGTTTCGGTTTTTACTGCACCTTCAGATTGAGCAAAACCTGCTAATTGAATAAATGCAAATGCTAATAAGAGCAAGAATGTTTTCATGATTTTTTCCTTTTCTGTTTATAATTAAATAATTATTAATTTAATTTTATCT
>DATHSU010000281.1:0-5588 GCA_035463895.1 Ignavibacteriaceae bacterium
TTCATACAAAACCAGATAAGGTGAAACAAACCCGATATGATCGTGAAGTTTTTCAGGTATGATTTCTTTTCCATTCAGATTGTGCGTTACTTTTCCGGAAGAGGTGCCGATAATTCCTGCAATAATTTTTACAAGAGTGGATTTGCCTGAGCCATTCGGACCGGATATACCGTACACTCCGGATTTAGTTATTTTAAAATTAAGATTATTGAATATTAATCTCCTGCCGAAGAATTTTTTAACATCTGATAATTCAAGAGTATAATTAGTCATTGAAGATTACGAACTTACCTTTAAGATAATCATTACCGTTCTTTATAATAATTATATAAACCCCTGATGCGAGATTTTCACTTTTTTCGTTTTCCGGTCTAGCCCATTCGATAATAGAGATTTGCCTGCCGATATTAGCATCAGGATCCCTTAGTATATAAGGTTTTGTTGTTTGATTAAAAGAGGACACTAAATCCATAGATGTAGTATAAATATTAACATCTACTTCTTTATTTAGGTCGATATCAACAGAAAACCGGATCGACTCGCCAGACCTCTGTGGGTTATAATATCTGTATGGAGACGGGAATGCTAAAATATCCTGCAACTGTTGACTTATAATCTGTAATGAATCACCGGTAAGCGGTAAGTTATTTACAATTTCTGCCTGACTCCAGAAATTATTTCCGCGGTTATTAAAATCTGCTGAATAAAAATCACCGATCTTATAATCACCGGATGTAGTGTCAGAATATAAAATATAATCAGCCATTTGAGCAGGAATTGTGTTTCCAATGGCATTCTGAATATCACCATTAGCAAAAATTGAAACAATGGTATCGTTGTTCGATGTATTCACCATTCTCATAAAGTAATTTGCAGCTGGAAATCCGGAGAATTCATAAAGCTGTGAAGGAGGTGAATAGACTGTAGAAGCTGTTGGAATAAGTGCCGGATAAAAAGCTGCTTCTTTAAAGTATAAACCGGAAATAGCACGGTAGTTTGTGAAGTAACTCCAAATCCCAAATCTTGCCAGTTCAAACTCAAAGACGGATCCGCGTTCTTCAATACTGTTGCTTATAGCACGAATAGCCCTGTTATTTCTCATCAATTCCCATTGCCGCTTAATAATATCAAAGCCGAATATCTCCTTCAGATAAATATGCCAGATTGCAAGATTATATCCGTTATTATCTGGAAAGGCTCGCGATGGTCTCTGAAAGTAGTCAGTCATATATGCATAGTAATCATTGATTGTATCAAATACGAATTCCTCCATTGCTGTGGAAGTAATTTCATAAAAGAATGTATCATCTGTTCGGAAGATATAGTTACCACCCTGAATTGCATGATGAAACTCGTGAGCAACTGTTACCCTTGCCCCATTTATACCTGACGTATAATAACCTGCAAAATCATTATCAATTACCATAAAGGATGTAAATCGCGATGAGCCCGGCTGTACTTCAGTTTCGAATTGAGTGTATCCATAAAGACCCGATAAATTCATTATATAAATATCATACCTGTTATCGCCGCCATATTCGTTAGGACTTAAATCAGGGTTGTACAATGAATCACCCGGAGGGAATTCATAACCTAAAAATTCAATTTCGAATCTGTACACAGAATCCAGAGCCAGCGCCAGCTGATTAAGATCGTATGAGGGTGCATTAGCTCCTGATTGGTTATAGTGAATTTTAAATTTTCCGCCCGGTGTGATCAAACTGCTGGTAGCAGAAGGTCTTTGCAATAAAACTTTAAGCAATTCCTGTCTATCCTGTGAAAAAGAATTAAGATTAAACTGCAAAGCGTTTACTAAGTGTAAACCACACTTTAAATTTTCTTCTGTTGCTGATGGACCATCGGAACTTATACTGCTTTCAACTCCTCTTATGTTAAGAAATAAATTATAAAGGGAGTCAAGTTCATGTCTTGTTTGTGAAAATGTGCTTGATAAGCCAATTATTAAAAAAAACAATATTCCCGGAAAAACTATTTTCATTATTGCAATCTTTTTATTGAGATAGAACCATTTCTTTTGTTTGTGTAGATAAGATGCTCATTTATAAAATTAAGATTCGATATCGCAAAATCATTAGCGTCAATGTTCCTGATAATTTCTTTAACCCTGATTTGTTTTCTGTTGTCCGATAGTTCAATTTTTCTTACTGATTTCCGAACATCATCGTACAAAAAAACATCCTTAGTGCCGTTAAAAGATAAGTGATTTCTGTTTTTTATCCTAAAGTTTAAGAACTGTTTATCGGCACTTATCAATGATTCGAATACACTGTCTTCAAAAGAAATAAAGGTTTTTTCACCGGATTTGATATAAGAGAAACGGGTAAAATCCATACCACTATTTGAGAAATTTATGACTGAAAATATTTCAGCACCTGAAATGGGTATTGATAATTTCCTTTTTTCAATAAATTGATTTTTTATCGTTTGAATTTTAACAAGTTCTGTTTTTTGATTAACATTTTTCCAAACTGAAAATATAGGCAGTGCAGATGGAATGATTTCCACATCGAGTACATTACTGCCAGTATTCAGGATTTCCTGAAAAGAATATCTCACTGTAAGATCTTTAAATTCACCTACATAATAATCATTGCCTTTTTTGTACGCTATGTAAAATGATGAATGATCTTCATCAGAATTGTTGAACTTTAGATCGACTACCGGGCCCGGGGCATATAGCTGTTCCCGTTTAGTATCACCGGATGAAATATCAAATGTTACCAGTTCAATTAACCTTGAATCAGATGAATAACAATAAATCCTTTTTAATTCTGGGCGGGTGTTATCCACAGTTAAATATTTATGCTTCCCGAAAAGCCTTGTTGAGAAAAACCTATCCGGAATACCTCTATTATTTCTGATGATAAGGTTTAGCGAATTGTTGTATTCATCAATAAAAATAAAATCATCTATCTTGTTACCATCATAATCAACAAAATTGATAACTGAAGGGTTAACAGATAATGCTAAACTAAAATCCTTGTTTGTCGATAAAAGAGTGGAAATATATCCTGCCTCGCCATTTTCAGTAAGATAAGCAATGCCATTAACAAAATTGCTTAAATAAGCTGTAATACTTTCTATTCTGTTTCTTTTCAAATGTACAAATTCATTGTGGAAGGTTCTGTCAGACCTTCCAAAAACAGTGGATACTATTCCCGCCTGATACGAAGCATAGACAATATCAAAAACACCGTCATTATTAAAATCACTTATAATAAAATCATCAACAGGATAATCTGTTTTTATAGTAATCCTTCTATCGAAAGAAGCACTGCGGCTTCCTGTAAAGATTTGGATGCTGCTGCCGGATGCAAAAATAAAATCATTAAATGAATCATTGTTCAGATCAAAGACCTTAAATTGCGCAGGATTGAAATCCAACTGAAGTGTTCTTTTTTCAGTAAAATTCCCTTCACCATCATTGAAATAAAAATGAATAGCTCCGGTGGATAAATTAAAGGCTGCAATATCTTCAAACCCGTTGCTGTTAATATCCGCAAAAGTTGCAAAGCTGAAACTGGTTTTTTCTACTATCTTTTGTTCAGTAATTTTTCTTCCGTCAAAGTACAAAAGTGATAAGCCGTTAAAAGCGCTCCCTGAAATAAGATATTCACTATTACCATCATCATTAACATCTGCTATGCTTATCTTATCAGGAAATGAATTGAATTTATACAATGCTTTTGTAACCGGATAACCCGAGTTAGAAAAAGATACTATTCCAAACGATCTTTGTGCTCTGGAGGAAACTGCATAAAACTGAATTTGATTATGTTCATCAAAGACCGGCTCTAAATTACTGATCTGGAACGGAAGGTTTATTCGTCTTGCAGGTTTAAACTCCCCGCCAGCAATTCCCTCCATTATAACGCCATTCTTGCTAGAATTATTCAGCAAAAGTAAATCGGAATAAGAATTATTATTAAAGTTTATAACTGAAAGTTTATTGAATCCGGGCGGTGAATTAAAAGTGTTTAGTCTACAAAATCCGTTAAGAGGTATCTGTGCAAAGGAAATATCGAATGAAAGTAGAAGAAAGAGAAAACTAAATAGTTTTAGTTCTGGTCTTAAGTCTGTTTTCTCTGCGAATAAGTGCTTCATCAAATCTTCTTTTTTCGTCTGCTGTTTCGGGTATGGCCTCTGTTGCTTTAACAGGTTTGCCGTTATTATCTACCGCAACAAAGGTAAGATATGCAGTGTTAGTATGAACTTTTGTACCCTCTCTAAAATTCTGAGCATAAACTTTTACACCAACTTCAAGTGATGTATTAAATACCCTGTTAACCGAAGCATTTAATGTAACAGCATCGCCAAGTTTAATTGGATGATGAAAATCAATCCGGTCAACAGATGCAGTAACACAAACTCTGTTATTATGTTTTGCTGCACTCAAAGCGGCACAAATATCAATCCAGTGCATCAGTTGTCCGCCAAGCAGATTACCAAGCTGATTTGTGTGATTCGGAAGCACGAGTTCGGTCATAATTATAACCGAGTCACTGATTTGTTTTGCCGCTCTTTTCATTTACTTATTTGCTGACAAACGCCTTTCCAGCCTTTCTTTAAAAGCCAGAACCTCTCTGTAATTTGGATGCGCCGGGTATGTTTCAATAAATCTGATTGATTCTTCAAGGGCTTTATCAGTTAATCTTCGTTGATCCAGAACAAATATTTTATTGTATAAAGCCAGTGGTGCGTATTCGGTATCGTGGTACTGTTCAATTACAAAATCATAATACTTTAAGGATGCTGTATAATATTCCATCTTATGATAAATTCTGGCTATGTCATATTCTTTTTTTGCAAGCTTATTGTGCAGTTCTTTTATTTTCTTTTCGGCTTGAAATACTTTTTCATTAAGGGGGAAAAAATCAATAAATGCCTGGTACTCTTCTATTGCTTTTTTTGTGTAGCTCTGATCAAGATTAACATTTGGCGATAAACCATAATAACATTCAGCCAGCATAAATTGCGCTTCCGGTAGATATTCGCTGGTTGACATATTTCTTATAAGCTTACTGAACTCAAATGCCCCGAGTATAAATTCCTTTCTCTGATACCTTGACATAGCAAGATAAAACTGTGACTCGGCAATAATTGAACTTCCGGGATATTGAAGAATTAAAGCCTGAAATTCATCTATTGCTTCCTGGTAATCTTCCTGATCATATAACTTTTTTGCATAATTAAGACGTTCTTCGGGTGTCAGGTTTGAAGTATCGAAAGATGATGAACATCCCCAGGCAATAAAGAGTGTAATTAATATTAAGAATGTTTTTTGCATAATAATGATATAAAAATCTGTAAAAATATGTGCAATAATAAAGATTTTACTTCGTGCTTCAAAGGTAATATTTGCTACTTGCTTCGGACAGAAAAGAATAATATTACGGCAATGGCTGCGGCGCTAACGGCAATTACAGGTTCTAAAATGCTGGAAAAAAATGGTTCCTGAGGTAATATACCCGAAGTAAACGGAAATGAACGATTCTCAATTTTTTCTATTTCTTCTACTTTTATCTGATCGGAGTATGAGAAACTGAATTCATTCATTTTTGTAAGCG
>DATHSU010000282.1:0-3537 GCA_035463895.1 Ignavibacteriaceae bacterium
GGTTGCAATCTCAATAATTTCATCTAATATGTTTTTATCTTTAATCAATGTTTTTAATAGTATTTAGTTTCTTATCCATCGGAAATCATTTTTAATGCTTCCTGAAAGTCTCGTCTCTTCCTTAAAGCATCCAATCTTGGATCATTTTTTATCATAAACGATGTTAGCTCGGTACTATCCTGAATATATTTTTTCAATAATTTTACGGCAAAGTCATGCTCACCTATAAGAATATTAAAATAAATATAATCAATTTCGAGTTGTCTCCTGGAGTCTTCAGTGGTTTGCGCCATATGCAGCAGTGCATTGGTTTTATCATTCAGAGCTGCATAAGACATAGCCAATCTTAATCTTGCCTTTTTATTATCGGGGTGTTTGGATAAAAGGTCAATATAGATAACTCTTGAAGAATCAAAAGAAGTTTTAGCTTTGGTTTGATTATTCATCAGATTATATGCAATTCCTAAAAAATACCATCTTATTGGATAGTTCCAATCTTCAAATACACTAACAGCTTTTTTAAATTCTTTTTTATATAAATGAATTAAGTATTGATAAATCGATAAATGATAAGTATCACGTAAAGTAAACTTTTTAGCTTCATTCAGGATGGACTGTGCACGTTCAACTTCACCTTTACCCAGCAACACAGTTCTGGTCTTTAAAACATAACCAAGTCCGCTTTCGGGATCAATATTAATAAGTTTATCAGCCCAAACTTCAGATTCATCATAAAGCCCAAGTCCAAAAGCACTCCAGGCACCTAATAATAAGCCGCCTGTACCTTTTGGATTAAGCTGAAAAATTCGTTCAGAAATATCATAACCTCTTTTCCAATCACCTTTATCAGAAACTAAAATTGAAAGAAAATATAAAGTATTTGAGTCATTCGGTCTTATTTGATCAGCTATTTCTGTTTCAATAATTGCTGAATCAAGATTATTTTTTATATGATAATAGTAATGCCCTCTTGCCAGATGATATTCAGGCATCTCTTTTCCTGTTTGCCTGGCTTTTTGCAGCGACAATTCAGCCTCTTTTATATAGTTTAAACGTTCCTCAAATGAAGGACTTTGTCCAGCTACAACACTATAAGCCATTGAACGGAATATCCATGCAAGAGTAAAACTGGAATCAAGGGAGCAAGCAATTGTAAACATTTCTGCAGATTTGAGGTTACCATCAAAATTATAGGATACTTCCCAAAAGTATTTTCCTTTTCTATAATAATCCCAGGCAATCATATTTTCTGTTGGTTCTGTTTGAAGAGAGACTAATTCCTCTGCACCAAGTTTTATTTGAAGAGCAGTTGCAATTTTTTGAGCAAGATCACTTTGTATCTCAAAAATATCCTTGTAAGGTCTGTCATAAGTATCAGCCCATAGATATTCACCGGTTTCCGGGTCAACAAGGCGGGCATTTACACGGATTAGATCATTGCTTCTACGTGTACTTCCTTCCAGAATAGAACCGGCGCCAAGTTCAGAGGCTATTTGTTTTACTGGTTTTTTAGATTCCTGATATTCCAATACGGAACTACGGGCAATAACTTTCAATTCACCTATTTTGGAAAGTTGAATTATAATATCATCATGTATACCATCAGTAAAATCCCTGTTGTCTTCTGTGTCACTAATTGACTTGAAAGGTAAAACAGCAATCAATTTTCTTTTCTCCATTTTTGTATATGTAGTATCCAGGAACCTCCACAATGCAAAGACTGAGGTTAAAAGAATTATTATTGCGGCTGACCAATACAAGGTATTTTTAGACTTTTTCTTTTTATTAAAATTAAATCTTTTTAAGGAGTTTCTCTGTTCAGTATTATTAATATTTCTCAGATCAATAATCATTTCTTCAATATGCTGATAACGTTCTTCCGGATCTTTGCCCAGTGCTTTGAAAATTATTCTCTCTAATTCCACAGGCACATCACCTCTCAAAGATGAAATGGGTTCAGGTTCTTCATTAAGAATACTGTATAAAACAGCTTGTTCAAAATCGCTTTGGAAAGGTGTTTTACCGGTTATCATTTCATACATAACAATACCTAAGGACCAGATATCTGTTCTGTGGTCTACATCGTTACCAATGGCTTGTTCGGGGGACATATAAGCAGCTGTACCAAGTGTTGAACCCATCTTAGTAATGTTTACCTGACCCGAAAGTTTTGCCAAACCAAAATCCAGTATTTTAACTGTACCATCTTTAGTTACAAAGATGTTAGCCGGTTTTATATCACGATGGATAATTTTTTGTTCGTGTGTTTTAAGAAGTCCGTGAGCAACCTGCAAAGAAATATCTATAGCAGAATTAATCTTAAGCGGTCCTTCAGCTATTTTTTGTTTTAAAGTTTTTCCATCATAATAATCCATACAAATAAATAGCCTGCCGTCTTCAGTTTCATCAATATCATGTATGTTACAGATATTATGATGCTGGATAGATGAAGCAGCATATGCCTCATATAAAAATCTCTGCTTTGCCTCTTCGTCATATGAAAAGGATGCAGGTAAAAATTTAAGTGCAACAGTACGGCGCAGTTTGGTGTCTTCGGCTTTATAAACCACACCCATTCCGCCGCCGCCAAGTTTTTCACTTATACTGTAATGTGATATCGTTTCGTTTATCATAATACTAACTATATAGTTTAATGACTAAATAGACATTTATATAACTTAATTCTTATTGAAACTTCGGGAGAGTAATCCGGTATGTAATCTCTGCAAGTAAACAGTAGCCATGCTCTGCAATTCTTGCCCTCTCGGAGTCGAGAAAAAACCACCCGGTAAAATAAGTTAATATTTTGTATCAAAGTCAAATGCACTACTTTATCACCGGGTACCAATATTTTAAAGAACAAATTAAAATTGTGTTCAGCTGCTAAGTTAAACCTTCGGGGCTTTTGAAACCTCAAAGTTCTGTTTGAGCAGTCAAAATTATTTATTTCAGTTACACTTACTTGTCTTCGCCTCCCTGCCAGCCTATAAATTCTCATTTAATCTAAATTTATTAAACAAGAAAAAGGATTAACAGGAATAATTGATAGATCTGCAATACCAACACCTTCAGTTGTAATTAAATATTTAACATTTAACATGATGTCTATTCTATTACAGACCGGATAATTCTTTTCCAGAATTACGATCCCTTCCTCACTTATAATCACTATATCAACACTGCTTTGTGTTATTGACCATTTCGGATGCATCATTCCAAGCTTATCGCACATTTCACAATCTACTTCCAGACTTACCCGTATAGTAAATAAATCATCTATATTCTCCGGAGCAGGGATAATTTCATGATAATACATAATGTTACCGCCCAGGTTGCATGTACCGCTCAACGGATCGGTTAATAAACAGCAGATGTTGATTATTCCTTTATGTGAGCCGGTCTGCTTGTCTAAACTCAATCCCGGATCGGTAACCGGATTCTCTGAACAACCGGTAAAGAATATGAACAAGCTTATGATAAAAATTCCACAATACTTTTTCATTTCACACCTCCTAATAAGTTTATTTTTTATTATCA
>DATHSU010000283.1:0-6910 GCA_035463895.1 Ignavibacteriaceae bacterium
GATCTGGAGTCCTTAGAACCTACAAAGTATATAGTAAAACTAACGCAGGCAAGAGAAAGTAAAACAGATGAAGATTCTGAAGAAGAATTAGTTCAAATATTTGAGGATTCTGTTGAGACAAAAAAAACTGATATTTCAATTTTCACGGGTAATGTAATTGATACTTCTAAATCAAGTTCTGAAGGGCTTAAGGATGACTTCAGTAATTTTATTTTTGGTACACCTGGGGATTCGTTAGCAACAGATGATCTGGCACTATTGGATTCGATAAAACCTAAGGACAATCTAGATGAAAATGGCGATTTTATAGTTAATCGTTATAAAATAACTTTTGCTCCGGATCTTGTATACGCAAATGCCGGCTATAATACTATTTATGGTTTAATCGGTACAACAATAATTTCTTTCAGTGATGTCCTGGGCAATCATAGGTTGATTGGTGTTACCGGACTCCAAATAGACTTAAAGAATAGTGATTTTGGCCTGGCGTATTATTATTTACCGGATAGGATTAATTTAGGTTTTCAGGGATTTCACACAGCTCGATTTGTTCGACTGATAAGAGGAAATTTTGCTGATCTGTTCCGCTTTAGAAATTATGGCGCCGCTATCAGTGCTAATTTTCCGCTAAACACTTTTTACAGATTTGAAGCTGGTATTAACTGGTTTAATGTTAGGGCTGAAAACCTTGACGATATCAGTGACCCTGTTGATGAAGCTAATTTTTTCGTTCCTTCACTAAGTTTTGTGCACGATAATGTTCTATGGGGATACACCAGTCCTATTGAGGGTACCAGGTATAGGTTGGATCTGTATGGCAACCCTGGAATAAATAGTAAAAGATTAAGCTTTTATACCTTAGCTGGTGATTATAGAACTTACTTTCGGTTCTGGACTGATTATTCCTTTGTTATGAGATTTTCAACCGGATATTCAGGAGGTGCTAACGCTCAGCGCTTCTTTCTTGGAGGTACTGAGAACTGGATAAACCGGACTTTTGCTACTACAGAAGTCCCATTAGAATCAGTGTCAGATTTTGCATTTCTAACTGCTGCTCTTCCCTTACGAGGATATGATTATGCTGAAAGTATAGGAACAAAATATGCATTGCTCAATTATGAATTAAGATTCCCCCTGATCCGTTATCTTGTGCCGGGTGCATTGCCAATTTTATTTAGTAATATACTGGGTGTTGCATATATTGATGCCGGGGCAGCCTGGAATCAAACAGAAAAATTAAAATTGTTTACCAGAAATGAAAATGGCAGCCTTATTTCAAAAGATCTATTGATAGGTACTGGATTAGGC
This sequence comes from Ignavibacteriaceae bacterium, assembly GCA_035463895.1. GTDB lineage: Bacteria > Bacteroidota > Ignavibacteria > Ignavibacteriales > Ignavibacteriaceae > JAGXRK01. The sequence continues at coordinate 1,309 of DATHSU010000283.1, forward strand.
GCAAGACTTTACCTTCTGTATTTTCTTGTTCGTTTCGATGTGGCATGGGCTTATAATTTTGATGGATTTTCATCACCTCGCTATTATTTTTCGCTAGGTGCTGATTTTTAATAGAACTTTGTTTAATTGAATTTATTTGAGGATTCAAGATAACTGGAATCCTATTATTTGAAAATTACTGTCAATCTGCAGAATCAGGTTTGGCTTTTGGTATGCTTTTTTTTTCTACTGATTCAGGTTTAATATCAGACTTTTTAGATTTATCGCTAGAGCTTTTATAATCAGTTTGATAAAATCCCTTGCCTTTAAATATTGTTCCGGCTCCTGTTCCAATTAATCTTTTCACTTCTCCATTACACACAGGACAACAAGTAATTGGCTCTGCACTCATCGATTGAAATAATTCAAATGAGTGCTTACAAATATTGCATTTATAATCATATGTTGGCATAATAATCCTTTTAATAAGGGGCAAAACTTAATGAATTAGAATTAAAAATTCTATAAATTTGATGCAAATAAATTTTATAAGATTCCAAGTTTAATCAGGATACTATTTGTGAATAAATTTTTATCAGTTTTAACTGTAGTAATACTTCTTTCTTTATCTGGCTGTATAAATTATGTTCAGGAGATGATTATCTATCCTGATGGATCCGGCAAATTAAAAATTAATTACTGGATGGATTATAGAGAGGGAGAAAGTGTACCTGTTCTTGAGGCTATTGGGTTATTTAACCCTGATTCTATCAAAAAAGAATTTTCTTCAGAATTTACAACTGTAACATATGTGGAAGCTAAGACCGACACCTCAGATAGCACCCTGCATGCAATTGTTCATCTCGATTTTACACACGTAGATTCTTTAAGTAAACTAAAGGTTTTTTCACAATATGAGTTCTCATTGAAAGATGGTGCCTCTGGTCAAAAAATCTACACTCAGTTCATTCCTCCAATAACAACAGGATTTGGTATTGATGGAAGTAAATATTCCATTACTTATAACATAGATTTCAGGGGAGATATTGTTACGCATAATGCAACTCAGAAATATGGTCAGATTTTGAGTTGGTCATACTCTCTTCCGGAAATCGGAAGGGGTAAAACCATTTCTGTTACATTTAAACCGTTTAAGTTAAAAGAAACTCCCTATTGGATTTACATATTAACCGGTATTGTTTTATTAGTCGTTGTTATTTTCCTGTTTAAAAAGAAAAAAGATTAATTCTGTTCTTTCAAGCTAATTTTTAAGGTATTAGATATTAAACAATTGACTGTAATCATTGTAAATCTTTTATTTGACATAACTTATCACAATACTTATATTTGTTGTCTATTTTTAAATAGACCCGAGGTAATGCTGTCTTATGCCGGTTAATGACTTTATGATCTTCGCTGGAAGTTCAAACCTTCCTTTAGCAAATAGAATTGCACAAAAATTAGGTAAAGAACTTGGCAATCTTGAATTAAAAAGATTCAGTGACGGTGAAATTTGGGTAAAATATGGGGAAAACATCAGAGGAAGAGAAGTTTTTATTATTCAATCCACTAATCCTCCGTCTGATAATATTCTTGAATTATTGATATTACTAGATGCTGCAAAGAGAGCTTCTTCTAAAAGAATAACAGCTGTTCTTCCTTATTTCGGTTATTCACGGCAAGATAGAAAAGATCAACCGAGAGTTTCTATTACAGCTAAGCTTATGGCGAACCTTATTACAGAGGCCGGTGCTGATAGAGTAATTACCATGGATTTGCATGCTGCTCAGATTCAGGGTTTTTTTGACATACCCTTTGATCACCTGTATGGTTCTTCGATCTTTATAAATCATATTAAAGATCTTTCTGATAATCTGGCTGTAGTTTCTCCGGATGTTGGCGGTATAAAAGTAGCGCGTGCTTATTCTAAGATGCTGAATTCAAATCTTATTGTAATTGATAAAAGAAGACTTTCGCATAACAAGGCTGAAGTTATGAATATTATCGGTGATCCCAATGGAAAAGATATATTATTAGTGGATGACCTTATTGATACAGCAGGAACATTTGTTGGGGCAATTAGAGCATTAAAGGATAAAGGGGCAAAAAAGATTTTTGGTGCAATTACACATCCGATGCTTTCCGGGAAAGCTATGGAACGATTGGAACAGTCGGAACTAGAAACACTTTTTGTTACTGATACTATTGATAAGGGTTCATTAAAGTTATCGAAAATAAAAGTAATTTCTGCTTCAGATTTATTTGCTGAAGCCTTATTAAGAACATTTAATAACGAATCAATTAGCTCATTATTTAACATAGATAAAGGATAAACCGTTTTTGGAGATTATATGGAAAAAGTATTATTAGAGGCACGAAAAAGAAGCAACGAAAAAAAATCTTCTAACAAATCTTTGAGAAGAGAAGGCAAAGTTCCCGGAGTTATATACTCAAAGAACGTTCAGCCAATTTCTATTGAAGTTAATGAAGGTTCAATTAATCCACTGGTTTTTACTTCCAAAACCAATCTTATATCGCTCAATATTGAAGGTGAAAATAAACTTGACTGTATAATCAAGGATATTCAATTCGATCCTGTTACAGACAAAATCGTTCACTTTGATCTGCAGGAATTCAATGTTAAAGAAAAAATACAGATTGAAGTCCCGATACAATTAGTTGGCAGCGCTATAGGAGTTAAAGAAGGTGGTATAGTTCAGCAAAATCTGCATAAGGTTGATTTAGAGTGTCTGCCAAGCGACATACCTGAATCTGTTACAATTGATATTTCGAACCTTAAACTTGGAGATTCAGTCCATGTTAGTGATTTAAAACTGGATGGTGTTGAGTTTCTAAATCCTGACGAATCGATTATAGTTTCTGTCGCACATCCTAAGGTAGATAAGGAACCGCTTGCCGAAGAAGCTAGTGATGGGGAATCAACTGAACCTGAGGTCATAGGCAAAGGAAAATCTGAAGAAAAAGAAGAAGAATAATTTCTGTGAAATGTATTCTTGGAATTGGAAATCCTGGTAATAGATACCAAAATACAAGACACAATATAGGGTTTATATTATTAGATATATTTGCCTCTAAATTAAAATTAAATTTTAAGCCAGCAAAATCGGATTTTTATTTTGCTGAAGGGGAAATTGAAAGTAACCCATTTATCTTTGTTAAACCAACAACTTACGTAAACAAAAGCGGTATAGCTGCTCATCAATGTTTGAGCTATAACAATATTAATGTGGATGATTTACTGGTTTTGGTCGATGACGTTAATCTTATTTTTCCGGAAATCAGATTGCGTAAATCAGGTGGAGACGGGGGACATAACGGTTTAAACTCTATCATTTACCACCTCGGGTCGGAAGATTTTCCGAGACTGAGAATTGGCATTGGCACTGAAAATTTTGCGGAAGATCTTTCAGATTACGTTCTGTCACGGTTTAGTCAAAATGAATTAAATACAATAAATAAATTATCCGATTTCGTGTTTATTCTTAGCCGATCATTCATATTACACGGTTATGATTTTATGCTTTCTGAGTATTCAAGAATTAAAAATTTAGAGAATAAAAAAAACAGAACATCTGACATAAATGAATAACAGGAGTTAAATAATGGATTCAATTATTCACATTATTCCACTTTTTGGAGTTTTAGCATTACTTTATACAGTTTGGAAGTCATCCTGGATTAACAAACAGGACCCTGGCAATGAACGCATGCAAAAAATTGCAGGACATATATCTGAGGGAGCAATGGCCTTCCTTAAAGCTGAGTATAGGGTTTTAGCAGTATTTGTTGTATTAGTGGCTATTCTGCTTGCTGTTAGTGGTGCCAATTCAACAGACTCTTCACCATTAGTTGGTGTCTCATTTATTGTCGGTGCTTTTTGTTCTGCTTTGGCCGGGTTTATTGGCATGAGAGTGGCCACAAAGGCTAATGTAAGAACAACTAATGCGGCCAGAACGAGTATAGGTAAAGCCTTGCAAATAGCTTTTGCCGGTGGCTCTGTAATGGGATTAGGTGTAGTTGGGCTTGGTGTACTTGGTCTAAGCGGCTTATTCGTTATTTACAGTGATTTGTTTGGAATGGATACTCAAGCTGATCTTTATAGGGTTATTACTATTATTACTGGCTTTTCATTTGGTGCCTCATCTATAGCATTATTTGCAAGAGTTGGTGGTGGAATTTATACAAAAGCAGCAGACGTTGGTGCTGATTTGGTTGGTAAAGTTGAGGCTGGAATTCCTGAAGACCATCCATTAAATCCGGCTACTATTGCCGATAATGTTGGAGATAATGTTGGTGATGTTGCTGGAATGGGTGCGGATCTTTTTGAATCGTATGTTGGCTCTATTATCGCAACAATGGTTTTAGGTTCTGCATATTTCATTATTCCTGAATTTGAAGGTAATTTTAATGGACTTGGAGCGGTATTGTTACCACTAGTGATTGCAAGCGTTGGAATTATTATGTCAATTATCGGTACCTTCTTTGTTAAAGTTAAAGAAGGCGGCGATCCTCAAAAAGCTTTGAATAAAGGCAATCTGGTCGCCGGAATTTTAATGATTATAGCTTCCTGGTTCCTTATTAAATGGTTGCTTCCTGAAGAATGGCATTATCAAGATCCTTTATATCAATGGGCTGATCCGGTTAAAGGTAATTTATATACTTCAACAGGTATTTTTATTGCTACTGTAATAGGAATACTTGCTGGTGCTAGTATTGGAATGGTTACAGAATATTATACCGGTAGTGGGAAAGGACCTGTAAAAGGAATTGCAAGACAGTCATTGACAGGAGCAGCTACTAATATTATAGCCGGCTTAAGCGTGGGCATGTTATCAACGGCGGTTCCAATTATAGTTATCGCATTTGCAATCATTTCTGCTTTTTATTTTGGCGGGCTCTATGGAATTGCAATTGCTGCAGTTGGAATGCTTTCAATCTTAGGTATTCAATTAGCCGTAGATGCCTATGGACCAATCTCTGATAACGCCGGAGGCATTGCTGAAATGTCTGAACTTCCAAAAGAAGTTCGCCAGAGAACGGATAAGCTTGATGCAGTTGGCAATACAACAGCTGCCATAGGTAAAGGTTTTGCGATTGGTTCGGCAGCTTTAACAGCACTTGCACTTTTTGGTGCTTATATGACATCTGCAGATATCAGATCGATCGATATCTCTAAAGCTCAGGTAATGGGTGGATTATTGATTGGTGCTATGATTCCATTTCTTTTCTCTGCACTTGCAATGCAAGCTGTTGGACGAGCAGCAATGTCTATGATTGAAGAAGTCAGAAGGCAATTTTTATCGATCCCCGAATTGAAGGCTGCGCTTGATGTCATGCGTAGAAATCAAGGAAAAGAAAAGAGTTCTTGGTCAAAAGAAGATTTTGATACTTTTGAAAAAGCCGATGGTAAAGCCGAATATGGTAAGTGTGTTGAAATATCTACCAAATCTGCTATTAAGCAAATGGTACTTCCTGGACTCTTAGCGGTTGTTATACCTATTATTACAGGTTTTTCAGGTGGCAAGGAGATGCTTGGTGGATTAATTGCCGGCGTAACAGTCTCTGGTGTATTGATGGCTATCTTTCAGGCAAATGCCGGAGG
>DATHSU010000284.1:0-11330 GCA_035463895.1 Ignavibacteriaceae bacterium
AGCTGCATTAAATTCAATTTCATAACTGCCTTCAGGTTGTATATCGTTTACAAGTGTCTTTACTCTTTCTCCTAGTATGTTCAGTATTTCAAGCTCTACCATTCCTGATTCTTTTACCGAGTATTTTATTACTGTTGACGGATTAAATGGATTTGGATAGTTCTGCTCAAGCTTATATTCAAAATTCTGAACTATTTCACCTGTGCCCTTTTTATCTAGTCCTGATCCCTGCACTCTTTGATAGCTTATAGTGTTTGATGGATTCGTTTCCGCATAGCTCTCTTCCTCAAAATACACCGCTTTTATGTAATATTCTGCCACTGTTTCATTTGAGTGCGGATTATCAAGTATTATTACTGTTGTGTCAATAAATTCTTTAGCGAGTGTATCAGATATTGTCTTTATCAGATTAAATCCGGGTGTCTCTTTCTTACGGTATATTTTATATTGCTCAATATTACCAATTGTTGGATGTTCTGCCCATATCAGCTTTGGGTGATTTCCTGATCTTCCCTTGAACAGGCTTCTGTCCCAATTGCTTATGATTATTTTGCCATTGCTCTGAAGGTCTAAATATCCTGATCCATCTATGAAGCCTGAGCCAGTAAGAGTTACGGTGTCCTTTATTATATAATTTGAATTGACTGTCAGCGTAACTGAGTCGTTTATTGTCATATTATCTGTTAATGTAGTACTTGTAAAAACAGTATCATCGGTAGCCAGAATACCACCTGCTCTTATTACCGGCAAAACGTTGTAAAACTTTGCATCTCCGCGAATTATAGTATCATCAAACTCAACGCGGTTATTCTGTGCTACAAGAGATAGACCTGATGTGTCCATAAGGTCTGTTATTTGCCAGTTCTTGTAATCGCTCAGTTCCTTTAGTCCAATTGTCATATTGCTAACTGTGCTGTAATATCTGTTTATTATCATAAAGTGTTTTGCAAGATTATCAGCAGGATCAGTGAACAACCCGAGATCAACAACACAGGTATCTGCCTGACCACCTGTTGCTTCAATGTAATCTATATAACTGTAAAAACTTGAATAATCCGGGTTAACTAAAATATCTTTTCCAAGAAACTTTAATGATGCCGGAACTAAATGTTTTATGGTTTGACCGAATAAACCTTTAAGTCTTGGGGATAAAGTATCTTTAAGTGCAGTATATTTATCCGTGTAAATACGGGTAAGATCGGGTTTGAAATCAATAATAGCATGACAATTATATCCGGAGTTACAATCCTCTTCATGTGTTTGAGCAAATTACGGAGCCAAATCCAAAAATTTTGCCCCATACATCAGAGCCAGATGAGCAGTATATAGAAATTCGTGTCTGTGAATATTCCTCTGCTCAGCAGGAGCAACCGTATTATGCACTTCACCTGTTTGAATGCTAACTCCAAAGTATGGGTCCAGTTCGTATGCTTGTTTATACATCAATTCTCCAGTTCTCCAAATATTAATTGAACGATAATCCTCTCCTGTCCAACAAGCAGTATATTCTGGGGGAGTATCCGGAGAACAGGGTGCATCAAACATATAAGCATTTTGAATAATATTAACTTGCCCAACACGTTTTTTCATTTCTGTCCAGGGGCTTAATCCCATTGCACCAAAAGGATCATCTCTTTGATTCCATCTGCCATCCCAACGCCCCATCATTGTAATCCATAATGGTCGTTTTCTTTGGCTTGTATTATCCAGTATCTCTGTTACGAGACGGATTGGCTCAAATATGTCAATTGATACAGGTTCGTCTATTCCAAGCCAGCCGGTTATTAATTCATCTGCATTATAACTGTTTAATGAGTTGGCTTGGGCTGTAATGTTAACTATCGCGTTTGAAGGAACTATGCCTAATAATTCTCTCCCTCTTATATCCGAAAGAGTAACCTTATCAATAGAAAGCAGGTAGTGGGAATTACCTTTCCAGATTACTTTGAACTCTATGTAATTCCTATGCCACCTTCCTATAAAATCGTCTGTTGTTTCAAACCGGGAGTGAAAGGTATGATGTTGAGGACCAATTACTGCTGAATCACAATATTTGGTTTCTAGTGTATAATCATAAAGTGGGTTATTTGGGTCTAATTTAAATTCATAAAACTGATTTAATTGTGAAAAATCACTTCTCTTGAGCACTCTTTGTTTAATTGTATCTGTACAGGTCAACCGCCAGGGTCCGGTGCCAACTGAAGATTGAGTAACCTGAATTACGCATATCGTATCTTCAGGATTATCTTCAATTGGAGGATATTGTTGGTTGATCTCAAGCTTTAGCCTGTATTCGGCAGTGTATCGAACAAGATCGAGATTACCATCTTGTGATGTTAAATATTTAACTTCCTGGCTATAAAAAGGACCGTAAACCAGTGCTGTATCCTGCAATCCTGCGGCTGAAGGTTTAAGTTTTAAGTACTTTAATGTATCACCGCTTGTTATTTCATCCATTACATTTGCTTTATACTCAAGGTTTGCATCGTGATTTGGGTTACCCTCTGCTTCCCATACGGAATATTTGGCATCGGTATAATGCTGAATCCAATTCAGTACATTTGAACCGGTTCTTGATTTTACAGCAATTACGTTTAGATTTAAATCAGCGATGGCACTCATTTGCTGCCCGATATCAATCAGAGTATCATCCTTAACTCCAATATGTGTGTGAAGTATATCAACTCCGGAATTTATCATAGAATCCACATCTTCCTGATTATATAAAACCCAATCCCAATGTAAACCAGTTTTTATTGGTATTCCTTCGTACTGTCTTATCCAGTCAGGCGGCACCTGCTGTTGTGAATATACATTCGGGTTAAAAACACATAAGAAAATCAACAGAATAAATGCTATTTGCTTTTTCATCTTTTTGTCCCCAATGATAAAAGTAAATTAAAAATGCTAATTAAAAGTTTTTACTGTTGTATTAACTAAACATTCATTGTCTCATCTCCTTTCCTAACCTCTCCCTGTTTCCCTCTCCTTAATAAGGAGAGGGACTAAGGGTGAGGTCGATTTATTTTATATATACCATCTTCTTCATATCTGAAAATTTTGGGATTCTGCCTTCGCCGATTATCTCTATTCTGTAGAGGTATATTCCGCTGGATAAAACACTGCTATTCGGAACGGACGGGAGTCCGTTCCCTACGTTGAATTCTACTTCGTAATATCCTGCTTCCTGTTCTTTGTTTACTAATACACTTACCAGTGATCCTGTTATATCATATACCATCAGCTTTACATAGCCTCTGTCTTTCAGTTTGTATCCTATCTTTGTTGATGGATTGAATGGGTTTGGGTAGTTCTGATATAGGATATAATCGTTTATTACTACCGGATATTCATCAACCGATGTTGGTTTTATTACAATCTCTTCTGATGGCAGTGATTCATTTTCCTGGTTATCTACACAGGTTATTTTATATACATACTGACTGCTTTGATATGGCGGCTGCTGTATGATGAATGTATCTGTCTGTGATGATATTAGTTTTGTTGGGTCTACTATAAAATTACTTACTGTATCCCTGTAAACTTTATAATGAGATGTATCAGCTTCGCTGTTCCTGTTCCATTTAAGCAGTATTTGATTTGTATCTAAAACAGCAGAGAAATTTCCTGGCGCATTTGGAGGTAAATCCTGGTATTTATATGATTGCCCGAGCGGACCTCCATACAATCCAATATCTGACCTGCTGTCATCTACATCAAGTATATTTGGATCACCTGCATCTATTCCTGGAGAAAAAGCTTGCAGGTGATAATCAAAGTCAAGCTGTGGATTTGGAAGTGTATCCTTGATAAACATAGGATCTGCCACTATATCGCTATCGCCATAATTTGTGGTGTTAAAGAAATCGAAAACGTTATTCCAAAACAAATTATAATCTGAATCGATAAATCCACCTCCAATTTGATCTATCCCGAAGTAATTATTAGCGAGAGCAAGATTATTAGTATAGACCTTATTACCCGATGATGAAATTCCAGCACCGTGTATTAAAACATTATTTTTTACAAATGCAGTATCTATTACAGTATCAAAATAGATTGCTCCGAATCCGCTTATAAGATTATTATAAATATGGACACTCCCTGGCGCTCCAACTGAGATTCCGATTCTTGTCCCTTGGGGATTTGTACCTGTAAATATTATTATGTTGTTGGTGATGAAGTAAGTGCCATTCGGGGCAAAACCTACCCCTATACCTATTGAATTTTGTTGATTTAACAGTACAATACATTTTGAAATATAATTATTACTGTTACCGAATAGAGAAAATCCTCCTTTTATTTTATCCATTAAAACACTTTCTGCTACTATATCTGAGCCGACAGAGCCAAGACCTAGTTCAGTCTCGATAATCTTGCAATTTTTTATTTCAAGAAAATTATAAAACTGAATACATCTAGTACCAACAGTATTTTCTCCTTTTCCAATAATATTAAAGTTTTCTATCTTTAAAGGCTCGTTGTTTAATATTGTAAAATCACCAAGCCCCCGCCCATCAATTATTGTAGAATCCATCGACAAACCAATTAAAGAAATTGATGTATTTATAACAAGGTTTTCATAGTAAGTGCCGTTGTCAACAAGTACTGTATCTCCCAGCTCACAAATGTTTATTGCATCCTGTATTACGTTAGCTGCATCTTCCCAGGTCAGGTATGGCGGTATGTTGTTGCCGGTTGTACTTACGTAGCGGATTGTTGGGTGTAGTTCAATTGTAAAGGTTAAAAGGAACATTAAAGTCATCAGTATGTATGGCAAGTAGGCAATAGACAGTAAGCAATAGGCAAAACGTAAAATATGTCGAGAGTCAACAGTCTTCAGTCTACAGTCGGCAAGATTTATTTTACTCTTGCTCGTACTCTTAATCTTAATTTCATTCATAATCACACTCCTTTGGGTTGGTGTAATGATAGCACAGGCATAGCTTTGGGTTAGGTGGAAAGAGGTTATGGAAGTAATACGGCTTCATAAGAAACTCCGCAATTAATTGTGGTAAATTAACCATTGTTAACTTAAGAAGTGAAAGTGATAGATTCAAGAAAAAACGAACAAGAACAGCAATTCGCACTGCTTCAAAATTAGAATCAATTAAAATTCATATTATTCAAAGTAATTGTCTAATTTCTTTATTTTTGGTCTAACTTTTGCAGAACTAAAGCAAAAAAACTAATGTTTATGAACATTACCTTATAAAAATCTTGAAAAACATATAATAATGCTCAAGCTTATAAACCTTACAAAGAAATTCGGCAATTTTTTAGCGGTAAATAGTATCAATATTGAAATTAATGCCGGCGATTTTTTCGGGTTCCTCGGTCAGAACGGTGCAGGAAAAACCACTACAATTAAGATGATTACAGGGCTTTACGCTCCAACTGAAGGCAAAGTTTTAATAAACGGTATAGATATACTCAAAGATCCTATTGAGGCAAAAAAACTCATTGGATACATTCCCGATCAACCCTTTCTTTATGAAAAGCTGACCGGCAGAGAGTTCCTTTATTTCAGCGGCGGACTGTATCAATTAGAAAAGAATTTACTTAAAAATAAGATTGATGAAACTATTGATGAACTGAAAATAAACCAGTGGGTAGATAAAAGAACTGAAGAATATTCGCAAGGTATGAGACAAAGAATTGCAATTGCATCTGCCCTGCTCCACGACCCGAAACTTATTGTTGTGGATGAACCAATGGTAGGACTTGACCCGCAAAGTGCTTTGGTGGTTAAAAATGTTCTCAAGCGTAAAGCATCAGAGGGAGTTGCAATTTTTATGTCAACTCACAGTCTGAACATTGCCGAAGAGATATGCACAATAATCGGAATTATAAAAGATGGCGTTATGATATTTGAGGATAAAAAAGAAGTTATTGAACACATCAGGGGAACCGATCATCAGAATCTTGAATCCTTATTCCTTGAGCTTACAAAGTAAAACTGAATGGCTGTTTTATTTCACATATTAAAGTTCAAGGTTGTTACTTTCTTTACACCGGAGCAGAGGTTAAAGTTTTCCTATATTTTAAAGAATATTGGAACATCTCTTGTTTATATACTTTTCGCATACGGTACTTACCTGTTTACAACAAGCACCATTAAGTACCTTATGGAGGATGTTAAGATCGGTATGTTCCTTCTGCACAGGTTTATTTTTGTGGTGCTGTTCATTTTCTTTATGGCTGTTAATATCGGAAATATTGTGGTTTCATATTCAACTTTATTCAGGACTAAGGAAGTTGAATTCCTCATAACAAAACCGATTTCATTTACAAAACTATTTTTAGTTAAGTTTTTAGATAATTTCTTTTACAGTTCATCAACTTTGCTATTAGTTATCACTGCAGTGGTCTTCGGATATGCTGAGTATTTCAATCTGCCGTGGTACTTTCTTCCATTTGCAATATTATTTATGGTTTTGCCTTTTATGTTTATTGCAGGTTCACTTGGTTCAATAATATTATTGATAATATTAAGGTTATCGGCAAAATTTGGTGTGAGGCAGGTTATTGCTTCAATTGCGCTTATTTACGGAACTGCTATTCTCACGTTTTATTACTTCAGCAGTCCTGTTCATCTTGTTAACAAAGTATTTGAATATTTCCCTAACATCAATAACTATTTTGGATTTCTGGAACATCCATTTGTAAAACTGCTACCGAATAATTGGATCTCTGAAGCACTGTTCTGGATTTCATCAGGTAAGTTTTTAGCAGCCGGATGGTTTATATATCTTCTTGTAATTACATCATTGTTAATTTTTCTTCTATCGCTTTTCCTTGCTAAAAAATGGTATTACAGAACGTGGCTTGTTTCACTTGATCTTGCTGCTGACTTTGCAATTAAAAAGAATAATAAGAAAAAAATATTTGCCTTTGAGAATTCCACTTATTTCGCTCCCCAGGAAGAAGCATTTCTTAAAAGGGAGTTTATACTTTTTTTCAGAGAACCCAGCCAGTGGACTCATCTTACAGTAATGTTGTTTTTGATAACAATATTCATTTCTTCAATAGGCAGTATTGATGCAATGATACTTAAAGCTTATAATGTTTATTTAAAGACACTAGTTTACCTGGTTATTTATCTGTTCAATGTTTTCTTAATTGCTTCGCTTTCATTAAGATTTGTGTTTCCAATTGTCAGTATGGAGGGTGAAACAATCTGGAAAGTAAGAAGCGCTCCCCTTAATTTTAAAAAAATTCTAATTACAAGGTTGTTCATTTATTTCGGATTTATATTTCTAATCGGACAAACACTTAACTTTTTTTCAAACTATCAGTTTTCTCTTCAACTTGCTTTGATATCGCAGCTTAATACTGCATTAGTTACAATTACTTTGGTTGCATTAAATTTTGGGATGGGTGCAATTTTTGCAAATTACAAGGAAAGAAATCCGATCAGGATAGCATCATCACAAGGAGCTTCAATTACATTCCTGTTTACAATAGTTTACCTGATATTCTTAATAATAATTTTATTTGCACCAATCAGTAATTATTTTGATGCTATGGACAGGGGGAGGATAATAAGTATGAATCAACTGCTGCTGACAACTGCATTGCTTGCCGGATTTACTTTTATAATAGCCTATTTAATGATCTCGAACGGGATAAAATATTTCTTAAAGGATGTTTAACAGATAGATACTTTTTAGAAACTTGTTTTAATCACGTCCATCTTATTTGTCGGTTCAGAAATAACTTCCACTAATTTTTGATTTTCAATAATGGCTGCTGATAGTTTATTGCTTGCGATAGCTGCAGTATCAATATACAGTGTGTTATTAAACTCATTCTGCTTAACTTCAAATACTCGGGTGTGACCGACTACCTGCAGTCTGCCTATATCAATTAAGTCATCACGATTCCACAAAATACCATGATCACTACCTATTTCATTCGTTACCAATTCTTCTATCTTGTGTATGTCATAAGGGCGTGTATCACCGAGTATTGAATGGTAGCAGTCTGAAATACCAGCGTGAGAAATGAAGCAATCCGGATGATCAATAATCGGGGGTGCAGATTTAATCATATCAAGGTGATCATTCATTTTTTCCCATCTGCCCTGATAAGATTTTAATGTTGGCTCGCATCCGTTATAAATCCACGGTTTGCCTATCGGGTGCGATGGCTCTTTGATATGGTAGTAGAACATATAATCATGATTGCCGGGGGTAAAAGTAATATTATTCTCTCTTACAAATTCCAGCACTTCAAAGCTAAAATTTCCCCTGTCCACAAGATCACCAACACAAAAAATATCGATATCCGGGTACTTAGTTTTGACCTGTTCAACTAATTTCACTAAAGTTAAGTAGCAGCCGTGTACATCACCAATTACAGCAATCATAAATCCTGCTTAGATACGATAAACTTCTTTAGCATATTTTGTTAGTTCATCCCTGAAGTTCGGGTGTGAAATTCCAATTAATGCCTTTGCTCTTTCCTGAATAGTTTTTCCCCAAAGGTTAACCGCGCCGTATTCAGTAACAATATAATCAACATCACCGCGAGATGTGACAACTCCTGCTCCCGGTTTCAGTGTCGGGACAATTCTGGAGATGGTGTCATTTTTCGTTGTAGAAGGTAAAGCAATAATTGGTTTTCCGCCTTCAGATCTTCCTGCGCCTCTTATAAAATCTACCTGACCGCCTATTCCTGAATAAAACTTTGTCCCGATTGAATCGGCACATACCTGGCCGGTTAAATCAACCTCAAGTGCAGAGTTTATTGCAACCATTTTATTGTTTTTAGCAATTACAAACGGATCGTTTACATATTCCTGCGGATGAAATTCAATAATCGGATTGTTGTGAATAAAATCGTAAACCCGTCTTGTGCCAAGGACGAAACCTGCAATAATTTTACCCGGATGAAGTGTTTTTTTCTCACCGTTAATTATTCCCTTTTCAACAAGCTCAATAATTCCATCAGAGAACATTTCTGTGTGAATACCCAGATCTTTTTTATCATATAAGTATTTCATAACAGAATCAGGAATTGCTCCAATTCCCATCTGAAGTGTTGAACCATCTTCAATCAGATCCGCAACATTTCTTCCTATCTTATCAAACACTGCAAGGATTTCGGGTGTTGTGTCAGGATCAACCTGCGGCAATTCTTTTATCTCTTCATCGTGTTCAACAATATGATGAATTTTATTTATATGAATAAAGCAATCTCCTAAGGTTCTTGGCATGTATTTATTAATCTGAGCAATTATCAGTTTAGATTTTTCAGCCGGAGTTTTAATTGTGCCTACATCAACACCGTAGCTGCAGAATCCGTGTTCATCCGGCAGTGATACATTCAGTAAAGCAACATCTGTATTAATTCTGCCGAGTTTAAATAACATCGGGACTTCAGAAAGAAAAATAGGTATGAATTCAGAGCGTCCTTCATTAACCGCTTTCCTGGAATTTGCACCTATAAAAAAAGCTTTATGTTTAAAATGCTTTTCCATCCCTTCTTCCAGATACGGAAGTCCGCCAACTATAAGAATGTGATATAATGTTATATTTTCAAGACTATCTTTTCTTCTTACTAAAGCGCGGATTAATTCAAATGGTGCCGCGCATCCCGGCTGTACAACAATATTATCGCCCGATTTAATATGCTGTACCGCTTCATCAGAAGTGGTTACTTTTTGACTGTATAACTTTAAAATGTTAGTGGGCAATTTACTTTTTGTGGTTGTTTCTTCGGCTGTTATCATAATAAATACTCAATTAGATTCATAAAAACATTAGATTAAGTTCAATTAGTAGAAAAAACGTGAAGTCTTCTATACTCAATATTAAATGTGTTGGACAGTGCCTCATTACAGCAGTAGCCGCTATGTGTGCAAACTCCTTTTGACAAACCGGGATCACCAATAAGTGCATTGGATAAACCATTATCGGCAATATCTAAAATATAATCAACTGTGGCATTATTGAGTCCATAACTGGCAGTTCTTGCAACAATAGCCGGCATATTAGGCACACAATAGTGGATAACATTGTGAAGCTGGTAAACCGGATCTGAAAGCGTAGTGATCCGGCTGGTTTCAATACATCCGCCCTGATCAATTGAAACATCAACAATAACTGCGCCTTTTTTCATTTGCTTTACCATATCCTCTGAAACCAGGTGCGGTGCTTTTAAACCTTTAATCAGCACTGCGCCGATTAAAACATCTGCAAACTTTACTCCCCTTGAAATGGTATAGGGATTTGCCATTACAGTAGTAACTTTTTTCTTAAAATGAGTATCAATTTTCCGCAAACGATTTAAATCTTTATCAAGAACTATTACCTGTGCACCGCGTCCGAGTGCAGCGTGAGCTGCTGTAATACCTACGACACCAGCACCAAGAATAACCACTGCGGCAGGAGCAACACCAGTTATACCGCCGAGCAGGATTCCCCTGCTTCCGGGACTAAAACTCTCAAGCTGTCTTTCTGCAACCTGTATTGAAAGTTGTCCGGCAATTTCACTCATCGAATGAAGTATTGGGAGCCGGTTTTCTTCATCTTCAATAAGTTCAAATCCAATAGCTGTTATTTTCTTTTTAAGCAGAATTTCTATTACATTTTTTTTGCCAACAGCAAGATGAAGAAAAGAAAATAGAATTTGATTTTCCTGAAGCATTTTGGCCTCTTCAAATGTAAGCGGGGCAACCTTAACCACCATTTCTGCTCTTCCAAAAACTTCTTCAACATTATAAACAACATTTGCGCCTATCTTTATATAATCCTCATCACTGAAATGACTTTCAAGCCCTGCACTGGTTTCAATATAAACTGTATGCCCTGCTCTTACTAAAGCATCTACTCCTGCGGGAGTTAGTGCCACTCTTTTTTCTTCATAAAGAGTTTCTTTTGGTATTCCAATTCTCATTTAATATTCACTTTATTTTTATTTGTAAAAATATCTATTAATGAAATGGTTATCAATTAAAATCGTTAAATCAGACAGGAGTAATGGGACTTTTACCGCTTAGGACAGCATCAACATTCTTTGCTGCAAGCAGCGACATTGCGTTTCTGGCATCATTTGTGGCACTTCCAATGTGAGGTAGAAGTACTGCGTTTTTCAGTTTAAATAATGCCGGATTTACATTTGGTTCATTATCGTAAACATCAAATCCGGCCGCAAATATTTTTTTTGATCGAAGAAATTTTATCAGATGCTTTTCATCAACAATTTCACCTCTTGCTGTATTAATCAGGATCGCTGTGTTTTTAAGCATATCAATTTTGTTTTTATTCAGTAGCAGATGTGTTTTCGGGTTCAATGGTAAATGAATGGCGATAATATCAGATTTT
>DATHSU010000285.1:0-21535 GCA_035463895.1 Ignavibacteriaceae bacterium
GGGCAACGCAAATCTCGCATAAAAACACAGGTAAGCTTGCCGGAGAAAACGAACCATTGTTAAACGGAATTCTCAGCAATATTGCTGCCGATGAAGCCAAGCATTATACTTTTTATAGAAATGTATTTAAGGAAATATTAATGCTGGATCCAACCAAAGCACTTCAATCTGCTGCGGCTATTATGCCCGCTATTGATATGCCCGGTATTTCTATGCCTAACTTCCGGGAGATGGCAGATGTTGTAAGGCGTGTTGGAATTTACAGTCCCTGGGATTATAAACACATAGTTGAGGAAGCAATTAAGTTCTGGGAGATTGAATTAATGACAGGGCTGGATGAAGCTGCCGCTAAAGCACAGGAAAAAATTCTTGCTATACCGCAGCGGCTAAAAAAGATTGCCGAGTACCTTGAGAAGAAAACAACAAGCAAAACTTTTTCTTTTGATTTTATTTATAATAGGATTTTATCCTTTGAAGTTTAATCAATTAAAAACCAGAGATATTTAAAATTCATTTAGCCTGTCGGCAGGTCAACTTATAAATCAATCATCCATTCAATCAAAGTATGGTCTTTTAAAGGTATGAACCGCAGGAAAACCAGCGGCGATATCAACCTTTATCTTTTTTATTAAAGAAAGCATCGAAAGCACATCATCCTGAAAATTAATCTCCACATCATAAATTTTCTGAAGACTGGTTAAGCACCTTTCTATGCCGGTATAAGCAATCCGGGAGTTTACATTCATCATTTCGGTTTCAAATTCTATTTCATCTTCATCGTTCACATCTTCTATTTTAGCTTTGCTGCCGGCACACATTCTTGTTTTTACAGCAATTTGTGGAGAATACCACATTAAAATTTTCAACTCTTCATAAATCGGATTATTAACCGGCTCATCATCTTCTGCGTTTTGGTAAAAAGCAGGTTTCTTCTTATCAAAATAAGCCATCACATTCTTAAAGAAATCGTCTGCAAGCAACGATACCGGATGGGGGGCCCTTATAGTTTTTCCGGACTCAGTTACTCCGCCTTGTTCATCCCCAATATCATCAATAAAATACTTGGAATCTTCATCTTCAACATCCTCAAGGTCTACTTTGGAAATTCCCTCTATTTCCATTTGAGCTTCAAGCATTGCCATAGCATCTTCAAGAGATTCTTTGATATCACGCGCAACAATTTCGGGATCATTGGGGTCTTCATCATTTAAAATGTGCTGAATATTTCTTTCGGCTTCAGATTGGTATAATCGGCAGCGGTCGGTATAGTTACACCGCTCACACCATCTGTCGCAATAATTAAATATTCCGGGGATAAGTTTATTCATCTTTTTTTTGCTTTCTTAGTTAACCGCCTCAGTTTTGCATTTCTCTTTTTTGATCTCTCTATTGTTTTGCGTCTATATTCCGGATCAGTATGATATCTGTTTCGTGCCGCCTCCAGGGTTTTATTATGGTATTCTTCATCTGTATGATATTTTTCAGAATAATATTTTTTTACTTTAGCCCTGAACTTTTTATCCTTTTGATACTTCTCCTTTAAATGTGCAAGAATTTTCTTTCGTTCTTTTAAATAATATGAATTTTTACTTTTAGATTTTTTCATGTTAATATTTTATAAGACGTAAAGAAAAACCGTTTGTCCAAGTTTGTAAAATGGTTATTTAATAAAAATTTAATCAATAGCAGCAATATAATTTTTAATATAATCTTTCCTGAATCTTTGTTTGTATTGCATTATAAATCTTGGGTGATCAAGAACAATTTCATTTTTAATAATGCCCAGATCCTTATTGATTAAATTAAAAAATTCCGCATTCTTTTTTCCTAAAATAAGAACTTTTTCTTTCTTTGAACCAAAACGAATTTGAGTTTCAAGAGACTTTTTTATTTCGGGTTTCAATGTGTTAAATAATTTTTTATCATCGTAGTAATTAAAATTATTACCGTTTTGTGTTAATGCAAGGGGGAAGAGTGCGGTCATAAAGACTTTTGAGAAAAATTTTTCAGCACCGCCAAAAGCGGCTATCATCTCATAAATAAATTTGCTTGAAAGTTCTGTTTTGCTGCCAAGATTGTTCTGAATGCCGCAATATTCTCTCAAAGCGACTGGATCGGTAAAGGAAATTCCTGTAAGTCCACCGCCAAACCTTCCGGGATTTATTCCAATCATAAAAAGTCGTTCTTTATTATCGCTGTAAAATTTAGTGAAGAATTCGTTAACGATCTTTCTGACTTCCCCGGATTCATAGGGGTTTATAATACTAATTCCTTTTAAAATTTTATCGGGAGTTTTTAGATTCAAAAAGTAGTTTGCTGCTTTGGTTGAGAAGTACATTTATAAGAATAGAATTATTGAGGAAACTATTTAATAACCATCATTTTATTAGCTGCCGTATAATTTTCTGTCTGCAGCTGATAGTAATATACACCGGAGCTTAATTCAGAGGCATCGAAAACAACATCATATTTTCCTGCTTCTTTGTACTCATCAACTAATGTTTCAACTTCCCTTCCCAGCAAATCATAAACTTTTAAGGTTTGATAACTGCCTAAGGGGGATTGCCAGCTAATCGTAGTGCTTGGGTTGAATGGGTTGGGATAGTTTTGATATAAAATATATTCCTGAGGTAAATAATTTGTATTATCAGAAATATCAGTCAGATCGCTTAAAAACTCCAGCACTTTATTCATTACATCAATCCGTTTGCTTTCGGGATAAATTGTTTCAAACGGAAATCCGAAATAAACCAGCCCACCGTTAGTTGTTCCGCCGGGAAAGAAACCTTTATAAACAACACCCGCAGCGTTAAGCGAGGCAAGACTGCTGTATTTTAATACATTTATTCCGCCATTCTTACCATTTATTACATCAGGCCAGCTAACGTTATAAGTTCCGTGTGTGCCGTTATCAAAATTGATATTTGTTATTCCTTCAAAAACATAACCGGCAATTCCCTCTGCGGTGTAATATGTATTTGATTGATTATTAGGCGCATCGGCTATGTATTCGGATTTTAAATAATTCAAAAAAAAATTTTTGTCAGAAGCAGAACCCCTGTTATCAAGATCCCAGGCAATTTCTGAACCGGAAACAAAAAGTGCACCTCCGTTTTGTAAGAACAAGCTAATGTAACTCTGTTCACCGGTGCTGAAAGTTTCATCTACAGTACTTTCTGTTCCGAGTATCCAGCTGACAATATCATATTCATTCAAATTTATCAATCCGTATGTAACCGCTTCGTTAGAAGAGGATTCAAAATTATATCCATAATTTTTAACCGCAGAAGCATGCATTCTTATAAAGTCTCTTGTGTTTCCGGCATAAGGACGGTCAAATCCGTTTACTATAAGAACCTTTTTTCCTGTATGATCGGGAATGCCGGCAAGCACCTCTGAAAAGCTGCTAGTATCGGTACCAATAGCCTGAAGCCGTATGTAATAAACAGAATCATTGTGTAAGCCATTGATAACCAGGTTTTGTTTTTCCAGTAAAACAGAATTAGGAAAATTTATTCCATTTGTACTTAAATGTACCAGGTAATGTGTCACATCAGGATCGTTGTGAATTTTAAGTTTTAAACTGTTTTCACCATTTGAAAGAACACACCAGGCTTTTGGCGGATTTATGGAGGAAGTAGTTAACGGATAGTATGGTTGTGGAATTCTGCCTTCATCACTAAGCAATATAAATAAGGAGTCATTCTGTAAAACAGATTTTATACTTGCCGGCTGCCCATTTATTGTAATACTATCCTGCACTAATCTGATACCGTGGCTGTAATCAACATAAGTTTCAGAATGACCGCTGTACAGAGGTTGAATCGGAGTGCCGTTTTGATAGTGCCAGCCATAAATAACAACCCTGTTCGGTGGCGGATTACCATAAATCAGATTTGATATAACAACATCCTTTTTATTTCCAGCAACAAGTTCCCCCAATGGGTTTGATTGTATTACCGCCTGTCTTTGCTGCCACACTATTTGATTGTGTTCCCAGAATACAGGAACAGTTGTCATTGCAGGGCTTGGTGAAATCGGGGCAGGCGCCAGTTTTACAGTTGCATTACTCCAGATTTGATCGACCATTTTTCGTGTGGGCATTGTGCACTGTAGACTATTGCAAAGCTTTTGAGCCAACACTGGCGTCATTGGAATTAGAAAATAATTTGTATCACTCCCCACAGCAACGTAGTCCGGCAGCACATAGTATATAACCTGATAATTCACCCCGCCAACGGTTTGATTAAAATTAATTGGGACCAAATTTCGCTGGAAATTAGGTATGTTGCCGCTCATTATCTGGGCATAAATCTCATTTTCTCTATCTGTTAATGAAAAATCCCATACAAGCTGAGCAAATTCACTTCCGGTTAATGCATCAGCCTGACGCGGAGGCAAATCCAATGTTTGTGCTTTTAAGACAGAAGAAATGTGAAGTAATAATAAAAGAAAGAATAAGTTTTTCATAATAGTAACGCAACAGAGCGCCTTATTAGTTGTTGAAGCCTTTTAATGTTTAATAACCCAAAGAATCAGATTTTCTATAATAGAAAATCTGCAACAAAAATAAACTGCTAATTAGTATAAACTACCTTTACTGTATCTACATTAAGTCGTTTTTGAAGCCAGGCATATATTTTTACTTTATCCGCATCGGGAAATTTTCTTCCCTTTGTATCAAAAACAATCATTTTAATTTTCTGTGGAACATCAAGCGTATCGACAAATGAAAATGTTTCTGAGTAAGTGCTTCCGGTAATCTGAGGAAAAAGAACTTTGATCTCATTTAGAATTTCTTTCCCCCGCAATCCGGTTTTAGCTAAACTGTCTAACTGCTTTTCTCTTTCCATAAGCGCAAGTTTCAAGGTATTAATCTCAAACTTAAGGTTTTCAACTTCGCTCTGTTTGGTTGTTAACTGATCGAATGAAAACCCCTGCTGAAATTCTATTTTAGCATTATCCAAAGAAAAATCTTTTGCACGCTGCCGGATATATTCTTTTTGTTCTTCTGTAAATATAGAACCGCCGTAAATTAATTTTATATTTCTGTTCTTTGGAAAGATTTCATATTTTAAGAGATAATTACCCTCGTGCAGACTTACGCTATTAATATACCGCACAGCGTTTTCATTAAACTTTTCATTCATTATGAGGTCGTAACCAAAATATATACTGGGAATTAAAACAATGGCAATTACAACAGAGATAGTATGGTTTACCTTTTTCTTTTGGGCATCATCAACTATGGTCCTAATTGGAAAATTTAGTATTTGCGATATTAAAACAGAAGAAATTGCGATGAACACAGTATTAATAGTGAATAAATACAATGCGCCGAAAAAGAAATTTAATTGTCCGGTGGCTAATCCGTATCCTGCAGTACAAAGTGGAGGCATAAGCGCGGTTGCAATTGCAACTCCAGGTATTACATTTCCTTTGAATCTGCTGGTAATAGCAACAATTCCAGCTAATCCGCCGAACAACGCAATTAATACATCGTATATTGTGGGACTCGTTCTTGCAAGCAATTCTGAATGAGCTGTAGATATTGGTGTGAGAGTAAAGTAAAGTGTTGATGCTGTTAAGCTTGCAATTACGGCAAAAGTAAAATTCTTGACTGAAAATTTGAACAAACGAAAATTATAAGTGGCTATACTATATCCCATTCCGTTAATTGGTCCCATTAGCGGAGAGATTAGCATCGCGCCTATAATTACAGCAGTTGAATTCATATTCAACCCGATCGAAGCAACAATTATTGCAAACATTAATATCCACAGGTTAGTCCCCTTAAATACAACATCCCGCTGAATTGTTTCGTGTATTTTCTCGTAATCGTCAACTTCACTTTCCAGGTTCAGGTAGTGCAATATTTTGCGGAGTAATTCGGTTTGTTTCATAGTAGTTTAAAAAAGTTTTTATTCAGGAGTAAATTTACAAAACCGCACTGAAATAGAAATCAGAAAAGAATCGTCTTGCCTAATAAAAAGAATAACAAGGTTATACAAAAAATATTTTAATAGAAGAAAACTTCGTGGCCGGTAAACTTGCCATCTTTATAATTGAACTTTGCACTGAAGAATTTATCTTTGAACAACCAGGGAATAAAGATTTTATCGCCATCCCAAAGATTTATTTTTGTAAGTTTTTCATTTGTGATCCATTCAAGTTTTCCTTCGGGAGAATCAATCAGGTTTCCTTCAAATTGATCGGCTGTAAAAAGAAACACATACCAGTCGTCCTTACCATCAAACACGGGAAAGGTAATAAACCCCTTCATCGTAACAGATTTTACTTTTAACCCACTTTCTTCTTCTATTTCTCTTACAGCACATTCTTCAGGTGATTCACCGGGTTCAAATTTCCCGCCGAGTCCGTTCCACTTGCCTTGGTGATAATCGTTTTGTTTTTTATTCCGATAGATCATAAGTGTGGAATTGTTTTTTTTATCCATAACATAACAAAGAGTTGCAAGCTTCATTATTTATCCGATTATTATAAAATTAGCATTGACAAATTTATAATGCTCAATTAACTTTTAAATAGGTTTTCTAAGCAAATATAACCATTATTTTATATTTGGATTTTAATTTGAGATTTAAGAGATTTTGAACCGACAAACAAAAATTACTGAAAAAACAGAACCATAATCCGGAGACAAGAAGAATGAATATGTTCGAAGTGGAATTCGAAGAACTTAAGGAAAATGTGAACATAACTCTATCATTAAATAAAGAGTATTATTATGACGAACCTCTATCTGCAGCCAAGCGCAGTAATAAAGATGACGAGGATTACGATGACTATGATGCTGATGATGATTTTGAGGAGGAGGATGACTATTATAAAAAGGAAGACGACGACGATGACTTGTTTGATAAAGAACCCGAGGAAGATGACGTTTTAGACGATCTTGATATAGATGAAATTGATGAAGACGATTTGTTCGATGATGATGAGGAAACACCGTATAACTAGAGATTAAGAAAAAGAGTAAGAGTAAGAACGAATCTTCTTGCTCTTACTCATAATCTTACTCTTAAATCAATACCCCAAATAACTTTCTTTTAATAAATAATTCTTTACGTAATCTGCCACCCCGTCTTCCAAAGAAGCTGTAGGGTTTTTATAACCGGCACTTCTTAATTTATCAAGACTGGCTTCCGTAAAATATTGATATTTATCAGCGAGTTTATCAGGAAGATTTATATACTCAATGTTAACCGGCTTACCCATTGCATTAAACAAAGCCTTCACAAGATCATTCCAGGTTCTTGCCTTACCTGCACCGATGTTAAAAAGTCCATTCTTTTCTTTCTTTTCAAGAAAGTAAAGCGTCATATCAACAGCATCTTTTACATAAACAAAGTCGCGCATCTGTTCACCGTCTTTATACTCCGGCTTTCGTGATTTGAATAATCTTACTTTTCCGTTATCTCTAATCTGTTCAAAAGCTTTGTGCACAACAGAACGCATATCACCCTTGTGGTATTCATTTGGGCCATACACGTTAAAATATTTAAGTCCAACTATTTTATTAAAAGCCCCATGCCGTTTAGCCCATAAATCGAACAATTGTTTTGAATAGCCATACATATTCAACGGATGCAAAGTTTGAATTCTTTCTTCATCGTCATCGAACCCCATCGACCCGTTACCATAAGTTGCGGCAGATGACGCATAGATGAACCTAACATCATTTTTCAGGCAAAACCTTGCTAGTGTTTCGGTGTACTTATAGTTATTGGTCATCAAATGGTCAGCATCTTTTTCTGTTGTGGAAGAGTTAGCCCCGAGATGTATTATCGCATCAATTTTATAAAGTATTTTTTTATTTATTATTTGTTCTATGAACTCATGTTTGTGAACGAAGTCTTCAAATTTCAAACCGACAAGATTTTTCCATTTTTCATCCTGACCAAGCTCATCAACAATTATAATTTCATCTGAACCAAGCTCATTAAGCCGCCACACAATTGCGCTGCCGATAAATCCGGCACCGCCTGTTACTATGATCATATTATTTATAGTTCCTGTGTTTTAATAATTCAATAATGTTGTAATTCCATTTTAATCGTTTGGTCGTTCACCCATCTTAGCTGTTGCAAAAAAGTCGTTATAAAAACGCTGTGTGTATTTATCGACCAGCTCCGTAATTCTGTCTTCATCCGGTGAAGATACTATAACACCGGCATGATATTCTTTCTTAAGTTTCCAGTAAACCTCGGGATCGTTGTAGGATGAAAGATCCGGCCATTCCTGTTTAGATAAAGAAGTAATGATAGCAGCAAAATCCGATTTGGGTTTTAGAATAAAATATGGATGCTCGCCGTTAAGAATTTCAATCTTTGCCCATTCCCGCCATAGACTTATACCGGTTGCTGCCTCAACAAGCAAATGAAGATTTGCGCCGCCAACTCTAGCCGATGTTTCAAGAAAATAAAAATTACCATCTTCAGAAGATTCAATAAATTCAGTATGAGAAACGCCGCGTTTTAACCCGAGTGCTTTTAGTAATCTTTCATTAAGTGCAAGAACTTTCTGTGCATTTTCAGAATTATGATCTAAGGTTTTACTTGTGAACACTCTGCCCTGGTGAGCAACTTCAAACGGGGGTGTTCCATACTTGCTTGCAACAGCATATTGAATTTCATGTTCGTAAACAATGGAATCAACATGATATATATTTCCCGGAACGAATCTTTCCATTAAAAAAAAGGATTGTTCATCAGCAAGAAAATTAATTCTTTCCCACATCTCCTGTTCATTGTGAACCTTTTTCATTCCGTATGCACCAGCAAGCATTCGTGCTTTTATCATGTACGGAAACTTTACTTTTTTGGCAAACTCGTTGATCTTCTTATGATTCAACACATGAATAAATTCCGGAACAGGAATTCCCATTTCCTGCGCAAGTGTACGCATTGCAAGTTTATCTCTGAAATATCTGGCAGTTGTATCACCCATACCACCGATCCGCAGATGTTCTCTTAATGCGGCGGCTTTTTCAACATCAAAATCATCAAGGGCAACTATGCGGTCAATCTCTTCGGTGCGGGCCATATAACTTACGCCGTAAATTACATCACGAATATTCCAATCTTTATTCTTATCTGGAATGTAAAATATTTCGTCTATGCTTTCCCCGGGCCAGGCAGCGTCTTCAAGACTTTTGGAAGTAAGAAGCAAAACACGGCAGCCCTGCTCTTTAGCTTCTCGCATAAAATCGTGTCCCTTTTCGTAGCTGGAAATGCACAGTATTGTAAGTGGCATGGTTTTCTACCTGATTATATTAAATAATGAAAATGTGTTTATTTCTGCCAATAGATAGTAAAAATATTAATCCAATAAAAGGAGATATAAAAATATTTTTGACTTTTCTTAAATATTAATTTTCCAGTGGTTTAAATATTCTTAGTATAGGATAAACCTTTTCACCCTTATCATAAAAAGGAGAACGGCGATAAAAATAGTCTAACCTGTCTGAAGGATTATTTCTGAATTCTTCATCGGACTCAAGTTTTTTAATAAATTCTTCTTTTAGCTTAGGATTTTCCCCAAGCATTTTTTTTGCGTAGGGCTCCATAACATAAGATTCGGCGTATTCTTTACGTTCAAAAAGAGCATTGAAAAAACCCCAGTTTACAAGAGAATCCGGCGCCTCGGGTTCAAGCAGGTTCACAATTAATCTTAACTGCCGTTGATTTGCCGGTACGAGAATGGTTCCGGGTGGAATTAGAAAGTCATCTACAAACGTTTCTGCCTTAAACTTAACAAGCTGTCTTCCTTCGTAAGGAAAAGGGTAGAAAGAAACATTTTTAAATCTGTAAGTTTCTGCAAGAGCAGTAGATTCATTTCTCCGCTTAAAAAACTTTATGTGGTGTATCTTTAACAGTTCAACTATATTGGCAAATTGCCTGGGGACCAGATATGCAAAAGGCACGCGCACAAAATTAAGCACTTCAACATCATCATAAAGAGGTACTTCAATTTCAATCGGCTCTTTTGTAAAATACCTTACTGTAGAACCGGTAATTTCACTGTGCTCATCTTTCCACTTGAAAGCTTTAAACTTAAATGGTTCGGAAATATCCGTGCCGGCAAGCACTATTGGAAACTGACGTTTATTCTTTAAATATTTGTTATGAGTTTCTTTATCAGCACCCCTGTTGAGTGCAGTTAATTCTGTGTGATTGCTGTTGATAAACTCAAGGGTGTGAGTCATCATTGATATAGTTGAAAACACACGGTTCTCAAAAGGTTTAAGAGAATGTGTTTCAACCAAAAGACAAACGCGGTTTTGAGTTGCACAGTATCCGTGCGATAATCTCGGCGGGGCAAACCAGTTTTTAATTCCGCTTTCTATGGTTCCGTTTTTAAACTCTATATATGGTGCAGTAAGAAATCCATCCTTTTCAACATTTTCTATTAAATGTGGAAGATATTTAGTTTTGATCCAGTTAGACAAACCCTCGTCTATATTCTGGTGAGTTTCAATTCCATAAGTTACCTGATACTGATAATCGGCACCGTTAGTTGAATGATTGTCAATCATAAAATCCGGAATCCAGTCGTCAAATAACTTTAGAAAGCCTTTTGTTTCAGGACTGTCAGCCTTTGCATAATCACGATTAAGATTCAGGTTCAGCGAGTTCGTTCTCCAACCCATTTGTTTCGGGCCGTTTTGATTTGGCCTGTTGTAGGGACTCAATCTTTCATGTCCATCAGCATTAAGAACCGGAATTACTAATAGTATAAGGTTATCAAGCAGGTGTTCTTTTTCTTTTGTTATAAGCATATCTCTGAGCAGAAGCATACAGGCATCCTTGCCTTCAATTTCTCCGGGGTGAATGCCATTCTGTATAAGCATAATTGCTTTTTTTGTTTTTTTAGCTTCAACAGGAATGAATGTTTTATCTTTTGAAACAATAACAACCTTTAGTTCCCGGCCTTCAGGCGTGAATGCAAGGTGCTGTATTTTTACATAAGGACTTTCCTGCTCAAATTTATTAAAGTAATTAATGGTAGTTTCATAGTCGGGAGATTCTAGCATTCCCGATTTTTCAAAATGAGTAAGCCACTCTTCTTTTATTTTAGTTTTTCGCTTCATTGTTTAAGAAATTATTATTGGATTTATAAAAACATATCAACTTATAAAAAATTTACTCTACCGGTTCGTAAAGAATACTAAGCATATCTCTTTCAATGCTTTCAAAAGGCTGCTCAATTATTCTTCCGATTTCTTCTCCATTCTTGTAAAAGATAATTGTTGGTACAAAGTCAATTCCAAGAACATCAACTTCATCAGAAAGGCCTTTTTTATCGCGGTTAACCATAACAACCTCAACATCTTCTTCAGTAAATGAAAGGTAGTCGAGTACTTTATATAAGGCCGGTATAACATTGCGGGAGTCACTGCACCACTGTGCACCTACAATTAATATTTTGATGTTTTCTGTTAGCGGGATAAGTTCGTCAGCTGCAATTTCGTCAACCTCGTAATTGAAATATGCATCTTCCCAATCCGGCAGATACATAATATCCCTGGAATAAACACCAACAATTATTTGTTCACCGGTTTCAGGATCTGTCTGAAACCCATACTTTTCCTGTGCTATACCTAAGAATGTTAGAGTAATCAGAAACAAGCAAAGTAAATTTTTCATTTATCACCCTTATTATCTTTTTGCTTGAAACGCACATCTACACCCCAGAGCAGTTTTCTGCGAAGCGTTTCAAAATATGTTGTTAATGATGTGTGAATGAGCCGGAGCGGGTTTTCACATTTATTTATTGTTAATTCAAATGGCGGCGGGAATGTAAAAACTCTTTGCCCATCGCAACTTACCTTAATATCTTTATGAAGAGAGTCGGCACGGATAAGAATTTCCTGACTGCTTGGAATAACAAGCGGACGCACAGTTAAACTATGTGGAGAAATAGGCGAGAGGGTAATAACATTTGCCTGAGGTGTTACTATCGGTCCGCCGACAGATATTGAATACCCGGTTGAACCGGTTGGCGTGGCAACTATCAAACCATCGGCAGAAAAAGTTGTAACATATTCTTCATCAATCCAGACCGTAAGCTCAATCATTTTAGGCCAACCGCCCTTTTCGATAACGATATCGTTAATTGCAAAAAGTTTTTCGCAGCCATATCCCTCACAGCTACCGGTAATAACCATTCTCTCATCAATGGTATAATCTTCTTTTTTTATTTCCTGGATTATTTGATCCATATGAATAATATCGGCTTCAACCAGGAAGCCCATCTTGCCCAAATTAACACCAAGCACAGGTTTGTTGTGGTGATATGCATTGTAAGCCGTTGCAAGCATCGTTCCGTCTCCCCCGATGGATATTATCAGATCACATTTTTCATAAATCTCTTTATCATCGGAAGGAAAATCTCCGTCAATCAGTATCTTTAATCTGTCTTTATCTTCAGAAAGTGTGTTGGTAAGCATATAATCAAGGTTGTTGTCTTTCAGTTTTTGTATAAATGATGAAACAACCTCGAAAATATTTTCTTTGGTAATATTAGCAATGATTCCAATCAGCATTGCCGGCTTTCAAAAAATATGTTTAAAAATGTAGGTTTAATTCTTTTCTGTTTCGCTTACAAAAGCCAGTTTTAACTCACGCAAAGTTTCGTTAAGAAATTTCTCTTCGTATTCTGAAAGATTGCCCTTTGTTTTTTCTTTTATCATATCAAGAGTGTCTATCGAAAGTTTAGCAAACTCTATGTTTTTTTCTATTTTTCCAGCGATAGGGTTTTCAAGTTTTCCAAGGGACATCATAGCCATCTGTTGATTCTGCATTACAAGCTGTATGAACAGCATTTCGTTTGTCCATTTATCTTCCATAAAAACTTTCTGATTGTGATTAGTAAAATACCAAAATATCGGTTTAATAATTTAAATGTTTCGGGAATATTGGTTACTCAGAGTCTTTAAGCATTCAGGAATAGAGAAAGGCATTTGTTAATAGTTAATCGTTAATAGAAGGAGACACACGATTAACAAATAACGTTTAATTATTAACAGCGAACCCCTAACTATGCCTGACTGACACAATATCCCCATCTTTTACAACGTACTCTTTTCCTTCCAAACGCCACTTGCCCGCCTCTTTTGCTTTTGCAAAGGAGCCCAGTTCAACATAATCATCATAAGAAACCACTTCAGCACGAATAAACTTCTTAAAAAAGTCCGAATGAATTTCGCCGGCAGCCTCCTGAGCATTCATTCCTTTTCTGATTGTCCAGGCACGGCATTCATCTTCACCAACTGTAAAGAAAGACTGAAGCCCCAGCAGGTCGTAAGACGCTCTTATCAGAGCATCCAGTGCAGACTCGGTAATACCGTAATCTGCCATAAAAACTTTTGAATCCTCTTCTGATAGCTCCGCCATTTCCATTTCTATCTTTCCAAAAAAACACAAGGTTTTTGTATTGTGCCCGACTTTTTTCTTTACAAGTTCATCAATATACTTTTCGGTATCGTTAATTTGTGTTTCATCAAAATTTAGTGCGATCAACATCGGTTTTATTGAAAGCAGTTGATATGTTTTAAGTATAAGCATTTCATCTTTAGAAAAGTCATGCTCTCTTAATGGGGTTTCGTTTTGAAGCATCTCCAGACATTTTTCTAAAATCGGCACCTCGCGTTTAAGCTTTTCGTCATTTGTTTTCATTATCTGCTTTTTAATGTTCTCTATTCTCTTTTCAATCAAGGCCATGTCAGAGATAATAAATTCAGTTTCAAAAGAATCTATATCACGGATCATATTTATTGAGCCATCGGGATGGGAAACAGAATCATTACCGAATAATCTTACAACCTGAACAAGAGCATCGTTGGTTTTAACCTTTGCAAGAAAATTACCCGTAAACTGTGTTGAACCGGAGTCCCCCTTTTGCAGACCGACCACATCAACAACCTCAATGGTTGCATTTACTTTCTTCTTGGGATTAAACATTTCGGTGAGTTTATCAAGTCTTTCATCCGGAACCTTAATTACAGCCTGAAGTGCCTCTGATCTGGTTAGTTCATTGGGGTCAAGAAGAGTTTTTGTTATAGTTTGAAATAAAGTTGATTTACCCGAATAAGGCAATCCCACAATACCTATCTGCATTAGCTTCTCTATGTTCTTAATAATTATTTAAATACGTACTTATAAATATAACTAAGATTACAATTAGTGTTTGGATATTATAAAAGGCATTTAATAGTTCGCTCTTATATGAATCTTAGCTTAATTAATTATTAATTTAGAAATTATCAAAATTTAACTTGACAAAAGCAAAGTGATAAATTAACTTGCTGTCGGAATTCAAAAAAATGTTAAACACAAAAACATATTACCCTACTTCAGCATCAGCTAACCTTACATGGCGTTGGCGCCTCTAATTTATTTCCCTATTTAAAAATCCGT
This sequence comes from Ignavibacteriaceae bacterium, assembly GCA_035463895.1. Lineage (GTDB taxonomy): Bacteria > Bacteroidota > Ignavibacteria > Ignavibacteriales > Ignavibacteriaceae > JAGXRK01. The sequence goes on from DATHSU010000285.1 coordinate 14,442, forward strand.
TTCAATTTTATTAATCCGTAATTAAATAACAATTACTATTTATTAATTTATATAGACAGGAGTACTCTATGAGTGTTTCAAAAAAAATTCTGTTGGATGAATCAGAATTACCGCAAAGCTATTATAACATTCAGGCAGATATGCCAAACCCAACGTTGCCGCCGCTGCATCCCGGTACAAAGCAGCCGATAGGACCCGATGATCTTGCTGCCTTGTTTCCTATGGAACTGATAAAACAGGAAGTATCAAAGGAAAGATGGATTGAAATACCGGATGAAGTAAGAAATATTTATAAAATGTACCGTCCAACGCCGCTTCACAGAGCATTAAATCTGGAAAAGCTATTAGATACTCCGGCAAAAATATATTATAAGTATGAAGGGGTTAGTCCTGCAGGCTCACATAAACCAAACACAGCAATTGCACAGGCATATTACAACAAAATGGAAGGAGCAAAACGCTTAACTACCGAAACTGGCGCCGGACAGTGGGGCAGTGCTTTGAGTTTTGCCTGCAATAAATTTGGTCTCGGATGTGAAATCTATATGGTTAAAATAAGTTATGATCAGAAACCTTACAGAAAAGTTATGATGAATACCTGGGGTGCTGAAGTTATTTCTTCGCCCAGCCGGAACACTAATTCGGGAAGAAAAATTCTTGAGATCGATCCGAACTCACCCGGAAGTCTTGGAATTGCAATTTCAGAAGCAGTTGAACGAGCAGCAACTACCGAAGAAACAAATTATGCACTTGGCAGCGTACTTAATCATGTACTTTTACATCAAACAGTAATTGGATTAGAAGCAATAAAACAGCTTGAGCTTGCTGGTGATTTTCCGGATATAGTTGTTGCACCTTTCGGGGGCGGTTCTAATTTTGCCGGAATTGCATTCCCTTTTCTCCGCCATAATTTTCGGGAAGGTAAAAACGTACGATGTATTGCCGTTGAACCGGCTTCCTGCCCTAAACTTACTAAAGGAGAATTCAGATATGATTTCGGTGATACGGTGGGATTAACGCCGCTAATTCCTATGTACACCCTTGGACATACATTCATCCCGGCACCAATTCATGCAGGCGGATTAAGATATCACGGAGCCGGCGCACTGATAAGCCAGTTGTTAAAAGATAAACTAATTGAAGCCGTGGCTATACAACAGCTAGAGTGTTTTGAAGCAGGTGTTAAGTTTGCTCAAACAGAAGGCATAATTCCTGCCCCCGAAGCTAATCACGGAATTGCGCAGGTAATCAGAGAAGCAATAAAGGCCAGAAAAGAAGGAATAAGCAAAACAATACTATTCAACCTGTGCGGCCACGGATATTTTGATATGAGCGCATATGAAGCTTACTTCAATAACGAGCTTCAGGACCATGAATTTACGGATGAACAATTATATTCAGCATTGAAGAAATTAGACACACCAATGGCCGTATAGTATTTTTTTAATAAGATGACATCTTTCAAATTAAAAAAGATGTCATCTTAAACTTTAAACATTCCATCCAAAATTAGGCAGATACTTTCCTTAAAATATTTTTTATATTTCATTATAGTAAAATAGGCAATCAGCAAAGAGGCAATAAATGAAAGCAATAAAAATATTTCTCCCCATTATTCTGCTTGCATTAACAGTTTATTACTGCAGCACTGTTCCAATAACAGGCAGATCTCAGTTAAACTTAATTCCGGCTTCAGAAATAAACGCATTAAGCTTTCAGCAGTATGATGAATTTTTAAAAACAAACAAGCTCAGCACCGATGCAGAAAAAACAGCAATGGTTAAAAGAGTTGGAGTTAACATTCAGAGAGCTGTTGAAACATACTTTGCCCAAAATAATCTTTCCAAAGAATTAAGGGGATATGCATGGGACTTTAATCTTATTGAAAGTCCCGAGGTAAATGCCTGGTGTATGCCGGGCGGCAAGGTTGTTGTATATACAGGATTACTTCCTATAGCTCAGGATGAAACCGGTTTGGCTGTTGTAATGGGTCACGAGATAGCACACGCTATTGCCCAGCATGGAAATGAGAGAATGAGCCAGGGATTGCTTCAGCAGCTTGGGGGAGTAGCCTTATCAGTTGCCTTAAAAGATGAACCGGATTTGACACATAATCTTTTTATGACGGCGTACGGTGTAGGAAATACTGTCGGAGTAATGCTTCCATTCAGCAGAAAACACGAAAGTGAAGCAGACAGATTAGGATTAATATTTATGTCAATGGCAGGATATAATCCAAATGCAGCCGTGGATTTCTGGTCAAGAATGTCGGCAATGAAAGGCGGTGCACAGCCCCCTGAATTTTTAAGCACGCATCCATCTGATGCAACAAGAATTGCAGACATAAAAAAACATTTACCTGAAGCATTAAAATATTATAAGAATTAAAGCAAAGCCCAATCCAACCCTCCCCAAAGGGGAGGGCTTATGGGGTTATAGAATTATCTGATCAACATCATCTTCTTTGTTTCAGTAAAAGATCCTGCCTGCAGCTTATAGAGATATACACCGCTTGCTAAACCAGCAGCATTAAACTCTATTGAATGATAACCAGCTTCTTTGAAACCATCAACAAGAGTTGTAACTTCATTGCCGAGGACATCATATACCTTAAGTTGCACTCTAAGATTTCTCCCTTCGGTCGAAATGACAGAAGGTATATTATAACTAATTATAGTAGTTGGATTAAACGGGTTGGGATAATTCTGAGCAAGCTCAAAACTATTTGGCAGTCCAATTTCAATAGTCTCAGTCAGGTTGTAGTATTTGAATGAACCGTCAAAATCAATTTGTTTGATTCTGTATTGATAAGAGCCGGGTGTAAGGTTATTATCAACAAAAGAATACTGAGCAGGTTCTGTTGTAGTTCCTCTACCCTCAACAAAACCAATTCTCTCATATTCAAAATTGGTGACTGTAGACTGCGGACCTGCCTGACCGGTAGGCAGGCTGAAGACTTTTCGTTCTATTTTAAAGCCACTATTATTAATTTCACTTCCAGTCGTCCATCTTAACGTAACATTACTTCCCGATACAGAAGCCGAAAATGAAGCAAGCTCAACCGGAATGTTAGCAGGTTCAGTGTATTTAAGCACCAATCCGCTGTTACCTACAAACCATGCATTTGCAGCATCGGTCATCCAAACATCATCCATTGTACTGATTGTAAAACGCGGCTGCACTTCCCAGTTTCTTCCGCCGTCTTTAGAAATATATACGTATCCACTTGCGCAGGCAGTCATTGCAACACTTCCAAATACCGGAGAAGATGCAATGTGGATTCCCCAAACAGTGTTTCCCGGTGGCGTGACCGCCGGAGTCCATGTTTCACCGCCATCATTTGTATAGTAAGTATTTCCACCTGTTCCACCGGCAACACCAATGTTTCTGTCAATAAAAGAAATTCCATAAGTACCGAGTCCGCCAACGGATAACTGTTGCGTCCACGTAAGACCGCCATCGGTAGTTCTGAATATTCTTTCACCGGTTCCTGAAACCCAGGCGTAAAGTGAATCTACCATATGCATATCCCATGGACTTGTACCCAAAATCGTGGAAATAATATTCCATGTTGCGCCGCCGTCAGTAGTTCTTGCAACAGTTCCGTTATAAGCGGCAACAAGACCAAAATTCTCATCAGCGAAATCTATTGCAAGTATAGTTGAGTTCGTCCCGGTAATACCGGTTGGAATATTCTGCCATGTTGCGCCGCCGTTTGATGTTCTGAGAACACTTCCGTCATTGCATCCGGCAATTGCAAGATCCGGAGTAACAGCCACAACTTCACTTATCTGATCTGTAAATGGAATAGTCTGTTCGTTCCACGTATCCCCGCTGTTGGTTGATTTATAAATAAAACCTGTTCCGACAAGATAACCGGTATTATTATCAGCAAAACTTATATCTCTTATTCTTGAAGTTGTAAAGCGGTATCCGAGTTCCTGCCATGTTGCACCGCCATCTGTTGATTTTAAAAAGTATCCGCTTCCACCAGAAAGATAAGCAGCATTGTCAGCTCCGAATCTTACCGAGTAGTAAATAACATTTGGTAAACCGGCAACTGGTATCCACGTGTTCCCGCTGTCGGTAGTTCTTAATAATGTTCCGGAAGCCCCGCTTACAAGACCTATTTCACCAGTGGAATTAAAATCAAGGGCCCAAAGCTGATTCGTAGTGCCGCCATCATAAACCGATAACCATGTGTTTCCACCATCTGTTGTTTTAACAATTCTGTTACGATGGCCCACCGCAAAACCAAGCAATCCGGTTCCTGTTGGCGGGAAGTAAATTCCACGGTAGTTTGTTGTTGTCCCGTATATGGCAGCAATTACATTCCACGTTGCACCGCCATCGGTTGATTTAATAAATGCATCATTATTTCCAGCAACATAAACGGTATTCATATCAGTTGCATAAACAGTATACAAGGTTTGCGAAGTAACAGATGTATTTGATTGTGAAAACCAGTTGTTTCCACCATCAGTGGTTTTTATAATGAAACCATTAAAACCAATAGACCAGCCGATGTTCTCATCAATAAAAAATACATCGTACTTGGTTGTATCCGGTGCATTAGGCTGATGAACCCAGGACAGACCACCGTCGGTGGTTTTGTGGAGTCGTTCAACAAAAGAGCCGACAGCCCACCCAAGGTTATCATTTAAAAAATATGCGGCTCTGTAAATACCGTCACCGCCGATTTGTACAACATCCCAGGTAGCTCCACCGTCGTGAGTGAGCACAGCTTCACCTTGTCCGGTTACAGTTATGTATCTGTCGGCAGAAGGAGCTGAACCAATATAACTTGTATTTGGTGTTGGGTGCGGATTTTGAACTCTCCATTGTGCAAAGGAGGAAGAAAGGAAAAGAAACGAAAGAATTATTGTAAAATACTTCATCTTATCTCCGTAAGATTATTTTGAAAAGCAGTTGATATAAATTAGTGAAGTGTGCAAGGATAGGCAATGTAAATATGATATAAAAGTCCGTATGTTTTTGTTGATTCATGAATAAGGATCTTATATTCTAAATTACTCATACTCATCCCAGCTTTTTATTCTCAATTCTTCCGGTTTGTATTGATCAAGTGAGCGGATAAATCTTTTTGCAATCTGAATATTTGTAAGTAAAGTAATATTCAGATCAACTGCTTTTCTTCTTATGATGTAATCGCTGTCAAGTTCAACTTTCTCTGCTGACTTAGGGATGTTGATTACCATATCAATTTTACCATCACCCATATATGATAATATGGAAGGTTCCTGATTATCGAACGGACGGTAAAGCACTTCAACATCAATCCCGTTTTCTCTATAAAAATCCGATGTGCCTTTTGTGCCGTAAAATTTTAATCCCATTTGTTGAAGAATTTTTAGTTCTTCAATCAGCTCAGCTTTGTTTTTTAAAGTTCCTGTTGAAAGTAAAATTCCTTTTTTAGGAATTTTATATCCGGTTGCAATTGCGCTTTTAAGGAAGGCTTCGTTAAAGTCATCGCCAAGACAGGCAACCTCTCCGGTTGAGGACATTTCAACACCGGTAACGGGATCGCTTCCTTTCAATCTTGTAAAAGAAAACTGAGAAGCTTTAATTCCAACGTAGTCAAGATCAAATGATGATTTATCTATACGCGGAACTTTTTCGCCAAGCATAAGCCTTGTGGCAATCTCAATAAAATTTATTTTTAGAGTTTTTGAAACGAACGGAAAACTTCTTGATGCACGGAGATTACACTCTATTACTTTTACATCATTATCCTTTGCAATAAACTGAATGTTAAAGGGACCCGTTATTTCAAGAGCTTTTGCAATTTCGCGGGTTATCATTTTTACGCGGCGCATTGTTTCAAGATATGTTCTTTGAGGAGGAAGAACAATAGTTGCATCACCCGAATGCACTCCGGCATTTTCAACATGTTCAGCAATTGCATAACAGAAAAGCTCGCCTTCGGTTGCTACTGCATCAACTTCAATTTCACGGGCATCTGTAATAAACTTACTTATTACAACCGGATGTTCTGTATTCAGATCGGTTGCTTTTTTCAGGTAAAGCTCAAGTTCATCTTCTGTTAAAACAATACTCATTGCCGCACCACTAAGTACGTAGCTTGGACGAATTAAAACAGGGTAACCAACTTTGCCAGAGAACCATTTTGCATCATCAAGAGTTGTAACTTCACGCCATTCGGGCTGATCAACCTTGATCGAATCAAGTATCTGGGAAAATTTATGCCTGCTTTCAGCATTGTCAATCTGCTCAGGCGAAGTTCCGATAATTTTTATTCCTGCTTTATGAAGTTTCATTGAAAGATTGTTTGGTACTTGTCCGCCCATTGAAACTATCACCCCCTCAGGATTTTCTTTATCACATATATCAAGAACTCTCTCTAAAGTCAATTGTTCAAAGTAAAGTTTATCACAAATATCGTAATCGGTGCTTACTGTTTCAGGATTGCAGTTAATCATTATTGATTTGTACCCGCTTTTGTTAAGCTGATTAACCGCGCTTACGCAGCACCAATCAAATTCAACAGAAGAACCAATGCGGTATGATCCGCTGCCAAGAACTATTATCTGATCTCTTTCTCCGTATTGAATATCATCTTCATTGCCGTGATAAGTCAGGTAAAGATAATTTGTCTGTGCAGGAAACTCTGCAGCCATTGTGTCAATCTGTTTTATAACCGGAACAACTCCGAGTGATTTGCGATAATTGCGAATGATCATTTCATCGCTGTTAACAAGTTTTGCAATCTGCAAATCAGAGAAACCTTTTTGTTTAACTTCGCGCATTAGATCTTTATTTAGCAAACCTTCGAGGTTTTTCAAACCTCGAAGGTTTTTAAGCTTTTGTTCTGTTTCTATAATATTATTCATCTTATACAAAAACCACCTGGTGATTTTTGTTAACTCGTGTATTCTGTCAACCGAATACCCCTGTTTAAGAGCTTCTGCAATTACAAAAAATCTTTTATCTGTCGGCTCGGAAAGTTCTTTATCGAGATCAACAAAGTGAAGGTCATTGCCTGTGAAGCCAAGCATTCCAACATCAAGCATCCTTATTGCCTTTTGCAGGACTTCTTCAAAGCTTCTGCCGAG
>DATHSU010000286.1:0-4998 GCA_035463895.1 Ignavibacteriaceae bacterium
AGAAGAATTTTTAATGAGTGAAGATCATTAAACAACATTAAAGATGAATTTTTTGTATTTTTGTAAATTATTTAAGTAAAAACAATACCAGAATGAAATTACAATTTGCAGGAATTAGACGAAACTCTCAGTATTCACCAAATCAGATAACAAATGATGGTTTGATACTTCTTAAAACCGCACAGGAATTAATGAAACTTGGAATTGATTGTAAAATTTATGAAGAATCAGAAATTACCGACAAAAAAATAAATGAAAATATTATATTCACCATGGCAAGAGGCATTGATGCTCTTAATATACTTTCAGAGATGGAAGATAGCGGTAAATTAATTATCAATTCTCCTAAATCCAGTATTAATTGCTATCGCGTAAATATGTCAACTAAACTTAAAGCTGCTGGAATACCTTTTCCTAAAAGTAAAATAGTTAATACAAGTTCTAATGAAAATTACATTTTATCGGATGTAGGTAAGAAACAGATATGGATTAAACGTGGTGATGTTCACGCAATTCACAGGGAAGATGTATCGCTTGTTTATGGTGATGAAGAATTAAATTTTATCCTGAAAGAATTTGCTCACAGGGGAATCACCGAAGCCATACTCCAGGAACATATTGAGGGTGATGTAATTAAATTTTATGTGGTCAGAGGAATGGACTTTTTCCGATGGTATTATCTCAACGGAGATAATAATTATCAATTTGATATTGATCATCTTAAGGAACTTTCCAAAAAATCTGCCGAATTATTAAATCTATCGATTTACGGCGGGGATGCTATTATATCAGAAAATGGGTCAATTACAATAATAGATATTAATGACTGGCCTAGTTTTGCAAACTTCAGAGACGAAGCAAGTCTATTCATAGCAAAAAGAATTTATTCTGAGTCTATGGAGTTTAGTAAATTAAATGGTTAAAATCAGATAAATCTATTTTTTTGAACATTACGGATTTAGTCGAAGGAATTTGTATGAATCAATCAGAATCAATCGTATCTACTTATAAAGCTAAGGATACTGAAGAATTACTGGACAGGTTGTTTTATCGACCTATTGGCTACGCGATGGCTCTTGCATCAAAGTCCTTAGGATTAACGCCAAATGCAGTCACAATAATCAGTATTTTTGTCGGAGCTGCTTCAGGACACTTCTTTTATTACAACGATCTTACTCTCAATTTTTACGGCATATTACTTCTAATACTTGCACAAGCAATGGATAGTGCAGATGGTCAGTTAGCGCGAATTACAAACACAAAAAGCAGGGTAGGCAGAATACTTGACGGTTTTGCGGGTAACTTATGGTTTTTAAGCATTTATTTACATTTGTTATTCAGAATGATCGAAAATGGCTACAGTCCGTTCTTATTTTTTGTAGTTCTTATTGCCGGATTAAGTCATTCCTTCCAATCTGCCTATGCTGATTATTACCGCAATTATTATTTAATGTTTATTCATGGAAAGAATAATAGCGAAATAGATGAATCATCAAAGCTTAAAACAGAGTACAAAAAAAATACCTGGTCTCAAAACTTCGGACAAAAATTCTTAATGCGTATTTATCTTAACTATACTATTCAACAGGAATTGTTTTCAAAAAACATCATAAAATTATATCATCTGGCAAAAAACAAGTTTATTGAAAAGGTACCTCAGGAAATATCTTCAGTTTACCGGGCAAAAAACAAACCACTGGTAAAATACTTTAATATTCTTACTACAAATACAAGAATGATATTCTTATTTATAGTATTATTTTTTCAGCAACCTATTTTCTATTTTATTTTTGAATTGACTGTATTGAATATATTATTTGTTTATGTTGTTATGAAGCATGAAAAAAACAGCAAAGATATATATGAGTCAGCAAAAGAATTTTTAGCTTTGAGAAATCAGTAAACAATGAATAACAAGGCAAAAACCATATTATTTATTGTAGGACTGGTAATATTCATTTTTCTTATAAATGAATTTGGTGTTGAAAATATTTTATCTAATATACAGAAAACTGGTTGGTGGTTGTTACCAATCATCGCTATATGGTTTTTTGTTTATATCTTAAATGCTGTTGCCTGGCGGTTAATATTAAAGATTCACAAGGATAAAATTTCTTTCGGAGAAATCCTCTCACTATCAATCAGCGGATTTGCAATTAATTATATTACTCCGGTTGTAAACCTCGGAGGCGAGCCATACAAAGTCTTCGCCTTAAAAGAAAAACTCGGAACCCATAATGCAGTATCGTCAGTCGTTCTTTATTCAATGCTTCACTTTCTTTCATCATTCGTGTTCTGGATAATTGCAATTTTACTCGTTCTTTTTTCCTTATCCTTAACATCTGAGATGCAAATTATTTTTGGAGTAGCATTTATAGTTGCTCTGTCAGGAATTTGGTTTTTCTATTCGAGACACAAAAAAGGAATATTTGGAAGTGTTATTAAACTAGTCCCCAAGCTTCCATTTACAAAAAAACTTGCTGAAAAATTAAAACTTAATACCGAATCATTAACCATTATTGATAATCAAATAATTGATTTTTACAGCAATAGTAAACCGGATTTTTACGCTTCATTGTTTTTTGAAGTAGCCGCACGTTTCCTGGCTTCCGTGGAATTTATTTTTATTCTTCTTGCTATTGGTATCGAAATAACTTTTATAGAGGCTATTTATATCAATGCTTTCTCTTCCCTGTTCTTGAACATTTTCTTTTTCGTACCCTTAGGCTTGGGAATACGGGAAGGGAGTCTTTTTTTTATAATGAGCATATTAAAATTTTCATCTGGTATCGGGATTTATATAGGATTGGTAAACAGAATAAGAGAACTATTCTGGATTTTAATCGGGCTGCTTCTTATCCAGTTAAAAAAATCAAAACCTGTTAAAGAGAGTATAATCGGACTTGCGGATTTAAAGTGAATAAAATTCTTACAACAATAATATTTGATTACGGTGGAACACTTGATACCGATGGTGTGCACTGGAGCGAAAAATTCTGGGAAGCTTATCAAGCATTCAATATTCAAGTTGAAAAAAAGGAATTCAGGAATGCATTTGTTTATTCTGAGAGAAAAATTGTTAATATTATTAAATCCGACTTCAAATTGAAAAGCACATATAAAACTCAATTAAAATATCAAATTGAGTATCTGGAAAAAAAAGGTTTATACTCTAAAAGCAATTTTGAATTAATTGAAGATATGACAAAGTTTTGTTTAACGTCCGTTCTTAAAAATATTGAGTTTAGTAAAAAAGTTTTATCTTCAATAATTAAAGAGTTTAATCTTGGGCTTATTTCAAATTATTACGGTAATCTGGAAACGGTTTTAAATGAGACTGACTTACGAAAATATTTTAAATCCTTCATAGATTCGGCTGTTACCGGTATTCGTAAACCTGATAAACGCATATTTGAATTAGCTTTTAAAGCATTAAATACAAAACCAAATCAGACAATAGTTGTTGGCGATTCATATGGAAATGACATAGCCCCGGCAAAAGAATTTGGATGTAAAACTGTTTGGCTTGAAGGAAAAGGATGGAATATTCCAATTGATACAACCAGTGCAGATATTAAAATAAAATCTTTAAAGGAATTACCCGTTATTTTAAAAAACTTAAAATAGTTCAAAATATTTACTCGAGGAGAAGAAGAGATGAAAAATTATGAAATTCAAAAAGCCGGCGGAAAACTCGGTGTTTTAATTGTAGGTTTGAATGGAGCAGTTTCGACTACTTTTTTAGCTGGAATTTTTGCAATTAGAAAAGGCTTATCTATACCTATAGGATCATTAACACAGATGGGTACTATCAGAATCGGAAAAAGATCTGATAATAATTTTCCACTTATTAAGGATTTCGTACCGCTTGCGTCAATTGATGATCTTGTATTCGGCGGTTGGGATATAAGAGATGAAACCTGCTATGAGTCTGCAAAATACGCAAAAGTGCTAAACGAAAAAGACCTGAATAACATTTCTGAAGAATTAAATTCGATAAAACCTATGAAGGGTGTTTTTGACCAGTATTATGTTAAAAGACTAACCGGTGATTATATAAAAGATGGGGAAAATAAATATGAACTTATGACAAAGCTGCGAGAAGACATTAGGTTATTTAAACAAATGAATTCACTTGAACGTGTTGTAGTAATTTGGGCAGGCAGTACCGAAGTTTTTATAGCACAAAAGGAAGTGCATAAATCACCTGAATCTTTTCTCAGTGGTATGAAGAATAATGATCCGGACATATCACCGAGCATGTTATATGCGTATGCTGCCATTGCTGAAGGAGTACCTTTCATCAATGGTTCTCCAAATCTCAGTGTAGATATTCCTTCAATTGTGGAACTCGCAATTGAAAATTCTGTTCCGGTTGCCGGTAAGGATTTTAAAACGGGACAAACTTTAATTAAGACCGTAATCGCACCAATGTTGAAAATGCGTTTACTTGGCTTGAACGGATGGTTTTCAAATAATATTCTTGGTAACAGAGACGGTGAAGTACTGGATGATCCGGAATCATTCAAGACCAAAGAAGAAAGCAAACTTTCTGTGTTGGATACAATATTGCAGCCTGAACTCTATAAGGAACTTTATTCCAAGTATTATCACAAGGTAAGAATTAATTATTACCCTCCACGGGGAGATAACAAGGAAGGATGGGACAATATTGATATTTTTGGCTGGCTTGGTTATCCAATGGAACTAAAAATAAATTTCCTCTGCCGGGATTCAATACTTGCCGCGCCAATCATGCTCGATCTTATTCTTTTTGCCGATCTTGCACAAAGAAGTAATATGAAGGGGATTCAGGAATGGATGTCAGTATTTTTCAAAAGTCCTATGCACTCTGAAAATATTGTTCCTGAACATGACTTATTCATTCAGATGATGAAATTAAAAAATACTTTGCGAAGATTAATGAATGAATCACCGATCACACATTTGGATTCAAATGGTGTTGAACATAATATAGAGGAATATGAGAATTATGAT
>DATHSU010000287.1:0-4392 GCA_035463895.1 Ignavibacteriaceae bacterium
TGGGTTATTGATTGTCTTCCAAAGTAATAAAAAAACCGATGCTCATTTTGGTCATGAGTGATTTCCTTAAGAGACTTTTTATAATCCGATATTAAGGAATCTGAAGAAATGCCATAAATCTTTATAAAATCAAGAGTTGAATATAATTTCTTAAAGTTATCAATACTATAATTATCAATTAAGTACTTTGAAAACGAACCTGCATAAGTATATGTTAAAAAAGAATTTGACGCAAAGAAATTAAAACCTCTTATTAAATGATTAATATTCAAATCTTTATGCCAAAAAAAAGCTAAAGATGATAAATATTCTACATGTAATTCATCTCTGAATGGATCCTGTGATGTTGCAAAGCCTTCAATGAGAAACGGGTTAAATCCATTGGAAAGTTTGAAAATTGTACTCCCAAACTCCGCGCTAAATATATGAGCAAGTTCGTGTTTAAGTGTTGACTGCCAGGAACCTCTACTTAAATAAACCTGGTACAACCAGGGTTTTGCTACATCTGCAGCACCAGATCCAAAATACTCTTTCTTCTGATCATTATTATCAAACAGAAAAACTTCAATTTTTTGAACCGGAGTTTCCCGCAATGAATTTTGCAGCCAATTAAAATAATATTTTGAGTGTAATATGATTTGTTTTGATTCCTCTTCAGGAAGATCCGAGGGTAAATGGAATTTAAATTTATCTGTTTCGAACTTCTTTGGTAAAAGGTCATTTAATTTTCCATAATTTGTAGAAAACCCGAGATATGGCGAAGCAAAGAAAAAAGATGCAGAAATTATAATAATTATTACTAAGTTTTTGATTATATAAGTGCGGTATTTATCAGTATAGACAAGGTATACTATCCCAATAAAGAAAACAATATTTAAGATTCTATATATAACCAGCTTGAAATCAACAGTCATTCCCTCATCATAAATTGAACCGGGAAAATATGCTATTAATGGATTATAAAAATACACCTGAGGATAGAAATATATCTCAATGATTGGTATAGTTGCTATCAGAACAATAATTGTAATAAAAAAAATAATACTAAACTTTTTTGTAACATAGACAGAAAATATTCCAAGAGAAAAACCAACAAGTATTGCTGGTATTGTAATTGTGACATAAAATACAACCCCATCAAGTAATGAACAAAATTCGGTAATCAAAGAAGAAACAATATTCATAACTACAGGAGTAAGTGCCAGAACTAATAACATCCATAAAAAAGAATATGAGAATCTTTTTAACTTCTTAAACCATATTATAGTAATCAGACCTGATAATATTGAAAGAATTAATGAGTTTAACGCAGAATATTCGTAACCAAGAACATCTGTTAGAGGGTACCGTAATAATATTATATTAAATAAAATAACAGCAATAAAAATTAGAATTACAGCTATTAGTACCTTTTTAATTTCTATTAAGATGAAAGATCTTGATAAATTGAACATAATAATGGTTTGATATTATTACTTAACAAAAAAGATTCAGTTAATTTTATTAGAGATAAGCGTTCCGTTACTTCCGGAAATAAATATTGTTTTATCGCTTAATGAGTATATGTCATTAAGCATAGAAAATACCCCGCTTTGAGATTTCGACCAAGAACTCCCGAAATCTGAGCTTATATATAATTCTCCTTTATTACTAAGGGCAATTGCAGCATTATCAGAAATGAATTTTACTTTATTTAATGATGAAACTATCTTTGAATTAACAATTCTCCAGTTTGATCCTCCGTCTGTGGTGCGGAGCATTACTCCCCCACCGCCAACAATTATTCCGGTTTTATTATTATTAAAATCAATAGAGCGTAGATAATCGTCAGTTAGTTTTTCTTTTCGAAACCAATTATTTCCGCCATTAGTGGTTTGCATCAGCAATCCATTCCAGCCGACAACAATTCCATTATTTCTATCCAGAAAGATTATATCATATAATATTTTATTTTCAGGTTTGTTCAGTATTATCCAGGAGTTACCAGAATCGGAGCTTTTTATAATAGTACCCGCTGAACCAACAGCATATAAAAAACCGTTGAACTCCCTGACACTAAACAATGATTCATTTGAAACAGAATTTTGTTTTAACCAGGTCTTACCACCATCTTTTGAAGTTAATATTAAACCATTTTCACCAACTGCAACTATAATTTGATTCTTTGAATAAACAGCTGAGTATAAGTTTTTACTTATACCACTAACTTGCTTTTTCCAGGCAGTTCCTTTATTTGTACTTTGAAGAATCACTCCATTATTGCAGAATAGCAATAAGTTTTTATTACTGATTGAAATAATTGAATTTATATTTTCATTTGACCCAACATTTATTATTTGCCAGTCTGATTGCATGGAAATAAACGGTCCGGAAGTAAGATTCATTTCCTCCTTTTGCTCTAGTTCCTTTTTTTCCTGTTCAATTAAATAGTCTGTAACTGCCTTAAAAGAGAAAATCAGCAGTCCAATAAAAACCAAAAAAAGTAATAAATTAAAAAAACGTCTTGATGCTGTCTGTTTGATTACAGGAGATGAAATTTCAATATGACTTGGCGATGCAATTTCCATTTGAGCCAACAACGGAAGATTTGTCTCAAGGTTTTCAAGTTCAAATATAAAGTCATTGCAGTCATTAAAATTACCATCCGCAGCTTTATTCATAGCTCTTAACACTACAAGGTCTATTTCAGATGGAATTTCAGGGAATGAATCGGATAGAAGTGCAGGTATACTATTCATATGAGCATCAAGTATATCATATTCACTATTAAAGTTGTACGGTACTCTCCCACTAATCATTTCATAAAAAGTAATACCAAGTGAATAAAGATCACTCTTTATTGTAGATTCTAAACCGGCTATTTGTTCAGGACTCATATAATAGATTGTGCCAACCTTCGTTCCGGCTTTGGTAATTGACATAGATTCGTTTACTGATTTTGCGATACCAAAATCAGTGATTTTCACTACACCTTTTGAATCTATTATGATATTTGAGGGTTTTAAGTCGCGGTGAATAAATCCTTCTGAATGAGCATATGCAGCTCCGATAAGAACCTGCTTCATTATCTGGATACTATCATTAAGACTTAATCTTCCGTACTCAAGAAGGTACTGTTCAACAGTTCTTCCCTCGATATACTCCATAACAAAACCGAGTATATCTTTAGCCTCAACAAATCCATATACAGATACAATATTGGGGTGTGAAAGGCGTGCCTGATTTTTAGCCTCACGTTTAAATCGTTCAACAAATCGGGGGTTTTTAATTTCGCGAGGATTAAGGATCTTAATGGCGGAGTATCTGTCTAATTTAAAGTCCAGGACCTTATAAACAGTACCCATTCCACCTTCACCAATAAGGGAAATTATCTTATAATTCTGAATGATTCTGCCAACCATTATTCGTTTTCAATAAAGATAAATGAAAAATCATCATGAGCACCCCGACGTTTTATGGTCTCAGTTAATGCAGCACTAATTGAATCACAACTATTAGATTTTAGTAAGTCACTGATTTCATTGTTTGTTATCAGCCCAGATACACCATCGGAACAAATAAAAAATTTATTGTCGTCATACTCATTTAATTTTAGCTTCAATAAATCTGTTTCAATAAATTCTTTTTCACCAATAGCTCTCATTACAACATTTTTTTCCGGATGATTTTCTGCTTCCTTGTAAGTAAGAAACCCTTCATCCACAAGTTTTTGAACTAGCGAATGATCCTTTGTTAACTGCTCCAGGTTGCCATTTTTTAAGTGGTAAATTCTTGAATCACCAACATGAGCTATATATGCCATGTTTCCTTTTAAGTAGAAAAGATCAATTGTTGTAGCAACATTTTTTTTGTCTGAATTACCATTAGAGCGATTATAAATAAAATCATTAGTCTCATCCACCGATATCTTCAATCTGTCCAGATAATCGCCATCGAAATTGCTTCTAAAAAATGATTTAATTGACTTAATAGCAATTTGTGCTACCAGTTCATTTTTATCCTCTTTACCCATACCATCACATAGAATAAAGAGTAATCCGTCATCAATTTCAGCAATATCTATAGCGTCCTGATTAATTTTTCTTTTACTTCCAATGGAAGAATATTTAACATACCTGTATCCCATAAGTGACCTATCTGAGTGAAGCAATAGTTTAATATAATATTTAACAAGTTAAAAATACTGAAAATTAGTCTTTTTGACATTATCAGTAGCAAAACGGTTTTTTACTGCTAAATTACTATTTGCGAAGCTTATCTGGTAAAATTATATTAGTAATTCAGTTTTAAAATACATTTTCAATATTGCGAGAATGGCGGAATTTGGCAGACGCGCTAGACTTAGGATCTAGTACCGAGAGGTGTCGGGGTTCGAGTCCCCGTTCTCGCACT
>DATHSU010000288.1:0-5276 GCA_035463895.1 Ignavibacteriaceae bacterium
CGTTTTCAAGATAATTGTTTTCAACAGTGCTTGCAGCCTGCACAGCACCAAACACACAATGATGGTTTGTTAAAATTAATCCCTCTTCAGAAACGAATGAGCCGGTACAGCCGCCTACTTTTACAAGCGCATCAACAAGACTTACTCCACTCGGATTGTAAACTTCATCGATGCTTATTTTCAGTCCGGCAGATTTCAGATCCAGATTTCTGATATCACTCAGCGGGAACATTCCTTCATCCGGTGCGGATGGAATGAAGGCAAATGAGAGTAAGATTATGAGAAAGAGTAAGAGTTTAGATTGTTTAAATAATTTCATAATTATCTCCGGAGTTTGGGAATTTATTTACTAATCATTTGCAATATAAACAGGTTGGAAATTTTATTCTAATAAAAAAGCCCGGGCGAGCCGGGCTAAAATTCATCTAAAACTATTTTATTATACCAGCGACTCTTTCAATCTTCTTGCAACAGCCACAAAGAAACCGAGCACCATAACTACAACGCCAATCCATACAAGACTGATAAATGGCTTAATGCTTGCAGAAACTGAATAAATCTCTTCCTTAGGTTTAGACTGATCAATTGCGGCACCATCAAGAGAAGATAGCGCTAAATCAACGTTGCCGGTTGCATCAAGATTGCTGAGCTGTATTTTGATATTCACATCTTTTAACTCCGCCGCAGTAAGGAGGCGTTCACCACTCTTATTCTGCATTGCAACCCTTGTGTTCTGCTTTTTGCCTTCAGATTCAACAGTAAGATTAACACCGATTTCAAAATCGGCTCCGCTCATCATAGCATCCCGCACTTCTGCAGGAAAATCAAAATCTACAAATGTGATTTTTGTATTGGCATATTCAGTTGATGCGCCACGCTGCAAACTAACAACAGAACTTTCACCTGATGCAGTGCTGCTGCCTTCTTCATAGCCATTTGGTGTAAAATAAACATCGCGTGTAAAGAAGCTTAGGATTGCAGGTTCGCGCATAAGACTGTTGTTAAACTCAGCTATGTACATTACCGGAGCAGCATTATAGGATTTATCTCCTTTTTTCAATTCAATATTAAAAGCATACTTGGTATTGTTTTCAATTGGCTGATAACCCGTAAAAGTCATTTCATATCCGAATGCCTGCGCTGGTTTATTCTTTACAAGATCCAGATCAACTTCTTCGCTGTATGCTGCTGAACCGATAACACCAAGAAAGAATAATGCAATTCCTATATGCGCAACGTAAGCGCCAAGCATCTTCATATTATTCTTAACTATCTTAACTGCTATTTCAGTATTTACAATTAAAGCAAATGAGCTTGAAAGAGTGAGAATAATCATCATTATGTTACTCATTCCGCTTAACACAACTATAAGTATGGTTAACACGACACTTGCTGACGCGGCGAATATTGAACTCTTAAGTAATTCCTGTGTTGAGGTTTTCTTCCATTTGATAAGCAGACTTAATCCGTTCAAGAACCCGATTATAATTGCAATAGGCAGATGCATTTCATCATAAAAGAAAGTATCAACGGACTGACCATAAATAGGCGCAGATGTTCCTACTAAAACTATTAAAGCTGATGCGCCAAGGACAACTGCTGCAGTAAATAACGAAAGTTCGCGCGATAGCAGATTCTCATCTTCAGGAAGTTTTGCGTTAAGATCTTTCCATCTGTAAGCTAAAGCACCAAATCCTAATAAGATAAACGATCCTATAAAAATCAGCAGGAATAAATAAACCAGCATTCCCGGATCAACAAATGAGTGAACAGATGCATCACCCAGCACGCCGCTTCTTGTTAAGAATGTACTGTATAAAACAAAAACATATGTCAGTATGCACAAAATAAGATTAGTCTTAGCATAACGGCCAACGGAATCACCGCCCTGCTGACTCCTCCTCTGAACAAGCAAAGTATGAATTGATGCCACACCAATCAGCCAGGGAATCAAGCTTGAGTTTTCAACGGGATCCCATGCCCAATAGCCGCCCCATCCAAGCATTTCATAAGCCCAGTATCCGCCCATCATTATTCCTAGTCCTAATACTCCTGTACCGGCTAAGACCCACGGAAATGCCTGACGTATCCAGTCTTTGTATTCATTCTTCATCATTGCAGCAAGTGCAAATGAAAAAGGAACGGTGGCCATTGCAAAACCTATAAACAGCACAGGAGGATGTACCTGCATCCACCAGTTGAGTAACTGGGGATTCAAGCCACGTCCATCCATAATAAAATTATTAACCGCAATTCCCTGAGCTGAAAGGACAGAATAAAGTTCTGTACTCATTCTTACAAAGCTTTGTCCGCCCTGCTGATCAGAGAAGAAGAAGTTCTCAAGGAAAGGCATGCTTAAATATTGAGGGCTTATATCTGCGATGTTAATGAAGATCGGATGAGCCCATATATATTCAAACGGATTTTTGAACCAGGGCGAAACCATCACTAAAAGGAATGATGTGGCAATAGTAAATACTGCCATAACTCTTGGTTCAAGATCACTGCGCTTTGAAGAATATGACTGAAGAAAAATCCCAATTATTGCGGTAAGCAGCAGCCATAACATAAAGCTTCCTTCCTGCCCTCCCCAGAAAGAAGAGAACAGTAAACCAGTGCTTAACTGTCCGTTGCTGTAACTGTAAACATATTTATACTGATATTGATGAGTCAGTAATGCGTGCCATAATAAAGTTGAACCGACAATAACCAGTATTGCCATTCCGTGATAAGACAAGCGTGCATAATTAAGTGTATTTTTATATCCCCTGAATGTAAGATAGTACATCACCATAGCGATGATGCTTAGTACAAGTGCCGCGGTTAGTACAATACTTCCAATCATTTGTTCCTCGAATTTCTATGTGTATAATTCACTAAATCTCCCCTATATCATAAACTTGAAGACTGAACAGGTTGCTCTTCATATTTGCTGGGACATTTTGTTAAAATATCCTTAGCGTGAAAATGACCATTCTCAAATGTACCGGTAACAACAACACTTGTTGCTGTTTCAAAATTGTTAGGCATAACACCGTCGTAAACAACTTTCATCTGTTTGCCATTTTCATCAGCCATGTAAAAAGAAAATGTTTTACTTTCCCGGTCAACAACATAATTCTTTTCTTTAACCCAGCTTCCGGTAGCTTTAACGGTTTTATCATTATTAATTACGTTAGTAAAATCACTTTCGTATTTAATATTACTTTGGGTGAACAAATATCCCATCAATCCTAAAAAGATAACTATAATAAATCCGCCAAACATATATTTATTTTTCATTTTTATCTCCGTTCATTTCTTTTTCAATTAGCTTTATTCTTTTGTCTATATTAAACATGAATAGAAAAATGCCTATCCAAACTATAAGTACAATAATCAAAACAATGTAGATCGCATTTTTCGATAAGAACTCTTCCAACTTTAACCTCTTATTAATTGCTTGTTAAGTTTATCGCGATAAATTAATGATTTATATCCCACTCTCCACATCCAAAAAAACAGTATTGTAAAACCTATTAGCGAGAGAAAGAATATCAACTGCATATTGGAATTCATATTAAAATCTACAACCGGACCGGAAGTTGTATCATCGGCAGACCCGGGATGCAGTCCTTTCATAATTCTTGGCATTATGAAAATAAAAAACGGCACAGTTACAAATGCTATCATTGAGTAAACTGCAGAAAGTGTGGCGCGTTTATCTTCAGATTCAATTGATGAACGTAAAGCAAACCAGGCACCATAAATTAAAAGCAGTGCAAAAATACTGGTTTGTCTTGGATCCCAGCTCCAGAATGCTCCCCACGCAAACTTTGCCCAAACGGCACCGGTTACTGTTGCAAGTATGCAGAATATCATTCCTAACTGATTTGCAGTATATGATTTAGCATCGTCATCCAGATTTTTATTCTTTAAGTACTTAAAGCTGTACACTGTAGACATAAAAAACGCAATTACAGTAAGCCAGGCGGTAGGAACGTGAAAAAAGATAATTTTTGCATTTTCTTCCAGACCGGGAATTAACGGGAATTCGTACCAGGCACTTGGTCTCTCAACAATGGGAAATGCAATTCCTGCTACTGAAACAAAGGCTAAAAGTAAAAAGAGAAAAATTTTCCAGATCATAATTAAAAACTGATTATTTTTGATTGAATTCGCTATTCTTTCCAAATAAAATCGAATAGCATATAAGAAGCTGTTAACATAATCACATCATAACTGACAACAATTGCTAATTCAAAAATAGATTTTTCAAACCCTGTGCCATCTATTGAAAACAAAGTTAATTGCACAGATGTTAAAATTAAAGGCAGCAAAATAGGGAATGAAAGCACCGGGTAAAGTGTTCCTTTTGCTCCTGCTTTAGCAATTATTGCTGCTATTATAGTTGACGAAATTGCCAGCCCAATATTACCAAGAACAAATGAAAGTAAAAAGAGGGAAAAATTTTGAATAATGAACGCTTCGAATAATGCAGCATAAAGAATTGCAATAACCGTATTCATTGCAAAAACTAAAATAATGTTGAAGATAAGTTTCCCTGTAAATACTGTTGTTGGAGATGCTATAAGTTGAAGAGTTAATGAAGTGCCTCGTTCTTCTTCTGAAACAAATGCCCTTGCCAGTCCGGACATTGCGGTAAAGAAAATTACTACCCAGAATAATCCGGCTGTAAGTTCTGAACTGATTCTTTCCTGTCCTATCGAAAACAGTATTACGCTGATTGCAACAATTATAAACATCGCTAAGGAGTTTATTGCATAGCGTGTTCTTATTTCCGAGCTAAAATCTTTTAAAAATAATGCGTATGATTTCATGTTTACTTAAGTCAAAAATCAAAAATAAAAATTCAAAATTTCAAACCTATATATTGCTTTTACTTTTGAATCTTCTTCAATCTTTAAAGTTTTTTAAATCAATTATTTCCGGGCACAGACTTAAATCCTGATTTTCATTAGAAGCAACAATTACAATGTTTTTTGATGCTTCTTCTTTTATAATTTCATAAACAGAACTTTTTCCTTCATCATCAAGGTTGGATGTCGGTTCATCAAGAATAAGCAATGCCGGAGAATGCATAAGGGCAAAAATGAACTTCAGTCTTTGTTTCATTCCGGAAGAATATGTTTTTACAAGATCATCTTTCCTGTTAAGAAGAAGAAATTTTTCTAATAAATATTTTACTCTTTGTTCATCGATCTTTATTCCTCGTATCTTTGCACACAAATCCAGATTCTCCCAGGCAGAAAATTCTTCATACAAAACCAGATAAG
>DATHSU010000289.1:0-12344 GCA_035463895.1 Ignavibacteriaceae bacterium
GTAGAAAAATATTCGAGTGAATCTATTGTTCTGTTAAGCGAATCGAGAAGAATAACTTTATCGCCGGTATTATTTAAAGCCGGGAAATTTCTATAAGAAATACCGGATGTTATGTTATAAAAGTTATTTATTGAAGAATCAGTTGCGATAATATGATACTCACCGGGATTTAGTATTACTGATTCAGTTATCACAAGTACTGTATCCCGATTATCAGCTATCTTATAATTTTTCAGATCAATTATTTTATCACTTCGGTTATAAATTTCTATCCATTCCGGTTCAGGTGATTGCGGCGCATACATAAATTCATTTATGACGATATCATTTCTAACTTCATTAACCTGAACACCAATTACTTTTGTAAAACCAATGTTATTAGTTGAGTCGTCATCAACAGGCACATCAATAACCGCGATGTAAAAATTATTTCCGTCATCAAACAGATTTGTTGAATAATTGATTTCTATGCTGTCTCCGGAAGCAATTGTATTTTGTACAATAGATGTCATCAATTCATTTGGCTGAGGTATGGAATCTTTATTAATATCTCTGTAAAGAATAAGTGTATAATTTTGTGAATTATTTAATCCTTTATTTCTTATCTGAACCTTAAACTCGATATCTTCCCCCAAAAGTGAATATGGCTGTTTTGGTTTAAATCCTATTATTGCAAGATCATTTTCTTTTGGAGTGATTGAATTTATTCTTCCGGGAGTTGCTTTAAATATTCCTGTTGAAGCAGCCCAGTTGTTCTGGTCATTACTTGAACTATCAACGGAGAACCTCTCAAGAGATCTGCCCCCTGTATTTCCACCCCAGGATGACAGATATGTTAAACTGTCGATAAGAATACCCAATGAATCTCTAAGTACTACGTTATCTCCGGTATTATTTAGAATCGGCAGATTAAATCGGACTATTTGTACAGGGACATTATAAAAATTTAATATTGAGGAATCCTGAGTAAGAACAATATAATCCTTTGGCTGGATAAAAATATCGTTTGTCGTTATTGCGGCGGTACTTGCTGCATCTGAAAATCGCCACTTCTTAATATTAACAGCTTGATCTGTCCGGTTGTAAAGCTCAACCCATTCCGGCTCTCCTGTTGAAGGCGCATACATTATTTCATTAATCACTACATCATTGTATTCATTTCCTGGAGGGTAAACAGTAAAGACATTTATTGTTTTATTGTTGGCAGGATTTTCATCTTCATTATATAAAACCTGAGCAATAATCTGGTAATCACCATCATTTAATGAACTAAGCATAGTTTGAACTTCAACAGAATCGCCCGGAAACAAGTTTGATAAGCTTTGAGAAAAGATCAGCTCATTGGATGTACCGGCGGAATCAAAATTAATATCATTAAAAATTTCAATTGAATAATTATTTGCTGTATTACTCCCGCGGTTCTTAACTTTCGCCTTTATTGTAATGTCATCGCCTTGAATTACAATTGCCGGAGTGAACGTTAGTGAGAACATTTGCAAATCGAATTCATAAAGTGCAACGGAATTCCTGAAACAGGGTGTCCCATTACTGACTAAAGAATTTGCCCAGTTAGTTTGTGAAGAATCTTTATTTAAAACTATTTTTTCATCAGACCTTCCGGTTACGTTATTAGCAGAATATGTATAAACATCAAGAGTATCATTGTTTGGTCTTAATAACCATACAGGACGTGCTTCAGTATTTGCCATTCCCGAAGTTCCGAATGCATTATCTGAGATCTTTAAAATCAATGCCCCGGGCGGGACTAATCCGGCATAGATGCCAGTGTTAATATCATAATCACCTTCAAACACAATTGCATACGATTGCGGTAATAGCAATGTTCCGAATCCGGCATCAGTAAATATATCAGGGTTACTTGTATGATATTTGAATTTATATCCTGCAAGATCAATAGTATCA
The DNA here is from genome assembly GCA_035463895.1 of Ignavibacteriaceae bacterium. Lineage (GTDB taxonomy): Bacteria > Bacteroidota > Ignavibacteria > Ignavibacteriales > Ignavibacteriaceae > JAGXRK01. Next base: position 1,924 of record DATHSU010000289.1, read on the forward strand.
TTTTCACTCAGGTTAAAAATTTCTATAAACTCATTATTGCCGGATTGAGGAATGAACATTATTTCGGTTAAGATTAGCGAAGAATCAGCCTGAGGAAAAATAAATGCTGAAAATAAAAAGAATATTATTAGCAGTTTTTTGATCATTGGTGTCTGTTTCAGTTTAACCGGATGTTAATTAAATAAGATTTAAGACTTTCGTTTTTTCAGTTCTCTTGAAAATAAAAATTCAAAAAGAGAATAAGGCATACACTTTAGTATCTTAGTGCTAATACTAGTCATGAACGGAAATTCAATCACACTTTTTTCTTTAATAATTCCTTTGATCATTATTTTAACTGCTTTATCAACCTCCATAAGAAATGGCATTTGAAACTCATTTCTATCTGTCATTGGTGTTTTAACGAATCCGGGTTTTACAGTAATAACCTTAACATTATATTTTTTAAGGTCAATCCTGATACTTTCAAGCAGGTGACTGGCGGCAGCTTTGCTGGCACAATAATATCCGCTGCCGGGAAATCCTTTCGCATCGGCAAGACTGGTAACACCGACAATCATTCCACGTTTTTCTTTCATAAAAACAGGCAGCAGCAATTCAATCCAGTTCACCAATCCGAAAAAATTAACTCCCATTGTTCTTGCTGCATCATCGGAATTAAAATTACTAATTCTTGTTTTTTGATCTATACCGGCATTAAGAATTGCAATATCAATACTTCCAAACTCATTAATAATTTTTTTGTAAGTATGGCTTGTATCTTCTTTATTGGAAACATCTGACTGGTAAACAACCACATTGCACTTGTGCCTGATTTTATCAGCTAGAGCATCCAACAGTTCCTTTCTGCGTGCGGTAAGAAATAAATTACAATTATAATCAGCTAATTGTAACGCAAGCTCATAACCTATCCCTGTGGAAGCTCCCGTTATCAGAATATTTTTTCCGCTTATATCCATAGGTTTTATTACTTATAAATATAATAATAATGTTTTACCGATTTCAAAAAAAGAGATGCAGAAAAAATATGGTGCGGGATTTTGTGTGTAGTATATTTTGTTTTATATTTTGAATTAAAGATTATAACAAAAATTATTCCAATGTTTTTCGGTAAAATTCTTACAATAGATGAGGTTTTAGTAAGGTCAGAAATTACCGATACGCCCTTTGTTTGTGATTTAAAGAAATGCAAAGGTGCCTGCTGTACATTGGAGAGTGATTTCGGTGCTCCTGTTATAGAGGAGGAAATTAAACAGATAGAGGAAATATTGCCAATAGTAAAGCAATATTTATCTAAGGAACATACTGATGAGATTGACAAAAATGGTTTTTACGATTTCCGCGAAAATGAGTTTATGTTAAAAAGTATCGATCGAAAAGCTTGCGTTTTTGTTTATTTTGATGGAGATATTGCTAAGTGTGGAATGGAAAAAGCTTTTTTGGATGGTGAAACAAACTTTAAGAAACCTATTTCCTGTCATCTTTTCCCAATAAGGGTTTCGAAATTCGGCGGTGAAATTTTAAGATATGAAGAATTTTCAGAGTGTAAGCCGGCACTGGAAAAAGGTAAAGAGGAAAACATAACAATAGCAGAATTCTGCAAAGAATCATTAACAAGATTATACGGAAATAAATGGTATTTACAATTAAAAGACAGTTTGAATAAATAATATGTTATCATTAAATCAAAGATTATCCCAGCAGCAGAAACTTTCGCCGCAGCAGATTCAGTATCAAAAACTTCTGCAGTTGAATAACCTTTCACTTGAACAAAGAATAAAAACAGAACTTGAATTAAATCCGCTTCTGGAAGAAGAAATGGAACTGACCTTAGAACAGGATGAAAAGGAAAAAGAGTCGGAAACAGAAACTGAAAAAGAGTCCGAAAGTGATGATGAAGTAGAAGTTAAAGATTCTGACGACGAATTTGATATAGAAGATTATATGAATGATGATGAGTATGATCAGGATCGTGTTAACAGAAGTAATGATGATGAAATTTACACTCCCATTGCAACCTCAAGAACCAGTCTTAGAGATCATATTACCGATCAGCTGCGAATGTTAAATCTTGATGAGAACCTTGAAATTCTGGGCGAAGAAATAATTGGCAATCTTGATGAAGATGGATATCTCAAAAGAGGTATTGAAGAACTGGTGAAAGAGCTGGATATGTTCGAACATATCAAAATTGATGTAACTGAAGCTGAAGATCTGTTGAAAAAAATCCAGAAGTTTGACCCCATTGGTATTGCCTGCAGATCCTTAAAGGAATGTTTGCTGGTTCAATTACAGGAAAGTAAAGCTGATCAGTATTACAAGTACCTGGCAATTAAGATGCTGGAAGAATATTATGACGATTTTGCAAAACGCAGATTTGATTTTATTAAGCAGAAAATGAATCTTACAGATGATTCACTTAAAGAAACTGTTGAGCTTATTCAAAGCCTGAACCCCAAGCCGGGCGAGGGAAGTATTGACCTGATTGAAAGCAATCAAATTACTCCGGATTTTCTTGTTGAAAAAAACGATGACAGCTGGACAATTACTCTGAACGACAAAACAATGCCTTCAGTTACAATCAATAAAAATTATCTTGAAATGTTCGACTCGAACAAGCGTATTAAGAAAAATCAAAGAGATAAAGAAACCTATAAGTTTCTGCGTGAAAAATTTGAATCTGCAAGATGGTTTATTGCATGCATTCAGCAGAGAAGAGAAACTTTAATGAAAGTTATGCGTGCAATTCTTGAAACCCAGTATATGTTTTTTGAAAAAGGTCCAAAGCTCCTGAGACCGATGATTTACAAAGATATAGCAGAAATTATCAGTATGGACATCTCAACAATAAGCCGTGTCGTTAATGGAAAATATGTTCAGAGTCCGCAAGGGATACACGAGTTGAAATATTTCTTCAGTGAAGGTTTGCCAACTGATGACGGTGAAGAAGTTTCAAATAAACATATTAGAGAAAGACTGAAAGAAATTATTGAGTCAGAAGATAAAAAAAACCCATTCAGTGACGATAAACTTGCCGATATACTAAATAATGAAGGTATAAAGGTTGCAAGAAGAACAATTGCTAAATACCGCGATCTTCTTAAACTGCCAATTGCCAGATTACGCAAACAAGTTATGTAATGGATTATTTTTATGATGTATTGGTTTTAGTTGTATTGTTTGCACTTTACGGTTATTCACATTCAGTTCTGTCATCTAGCCGCTTTAAAATTTTAATAAAAAAAAATGTCGGCAGGTATATTGCATTATACCGGTTGTTTTATAATTTCATTGCGCTCTTAGGTTTATATCTCATCTGGGAATTTGGTCCGCATCCCTCACTGCTTATATACGAACTAAGTTACCCTTACGATCTTATAGTTTATGGATTGCAGATTTTATCACTTGCTGGAATTTTCTGGTGTTTTAAATATATCTGCTTTAAAGAATTTATAGGATTGGCGCAGTTTAACAGGTTTATTAATAATGATTACGATGAAGATGAACTCGATGAACGAATGACCTTCAGAAACCTGGGGCCGTATAAGTTTTCCCGACATCCGGTTTATTTGTTTTCGATATTATTTCTTCTATTCAGACCAGAAATGAACTTGTTTTATCTCACAATGTTTATAAGTTTTGTCATCTATTTTTATATCGGCTCTGTTTATGAAGAAAAGAAATTAGTGAGGTTATTTGGACAAGATTATGTTGATTATCAGAAACGTGTATCAAGAATTTTTCCATTCAAGGTATTTTCAAATCTATCTGGTCTAAAATCAGTAAAGGAATCAATATGAAAGAACAGTTAAAATCAACTACTATAATAGGTATGGTACATAACGGCCAGGCTGCTCTGGGAGGCGATGGACAGGTTTCATTAGGTAATACCATTATGAAACATAATGCAATGAAAATAAGAAAAATTGCCGATGGAAAAGTGTTGTGCGGATTTGCAGGCGCATCAGCGGATGCTTTTACTTTAATGGAAAGATTTGAAGACAAACTTCAGCAATATCGCGGAAATGTTAATCGTGCCGCCGTTGAACTTGCTAAAGAATGGAGAACGGATAAGTATTTAAGACGCCTTGAAGCAATGCTTGCAGTTATCTCACAGGATGTTGCACTCGTTGTTTCCGGTACTGGGGATGTTATTGAACCAGATGAAAAAATTGTAGCAATTGGTTCAGGTGGAATGTATGCATTAGCTGCTGCTAAGATGCTCAAAAAACACAGCAATCTTTCGGCAAAAGATATGGTTGTTGAAGCTCTTAAAACGGCAGCAGATATTTGTATTTATACAAACGATAAAATAAAAGTAGAGATTGTTGAATAAATTCTATAAAAGCGACTTTAGTCGTTTTTAATCATAAGGATAAAAGGATAAATGAAAAAATTTGAAATAAAAAGCTTAACACCAACTCAAATAGTAAAAGAACTCGATGATTATATAATCGGACAAACAGATGCAAAGCGGGCAGTTGCTATTGCGCTTCGTAACAGATGGAGAAGACAGCAGATATCCGACACGCTTCGTGAAGAAATTTTACCGAATAATATAATTCTTATCGGTCCTACTGGAGTAGGTAAGACTGAAATCGCCAGAAGGCTTGCTAAACTAGCAGGCGCTCCTTTCGTAAAAGTTGAAGCATCAAAATTTACAGAAGTTGGTTATGTAGGAAGAGATGTAGAGTCTATGATACGCGACCTTGTAGAGTATGGTGTTAATATGGTACGCTCAGAAAAAACAAGCGAAGTAAAAGGCAAAGCCGAAGAACTTGCTGACGAACGAATACTTGATATACTTATTCCTCCCGTAAAAAAAACTCAGCCAGCTGTTGTTGCAGATCAACCTGTTGATGAAGAAAATAATGAAGCTTATCAGAATCAGAAGACACGCGAATGGATGAAAACCAAGTTAAAAAACGGAGAAATGGATGACAAGCTTATTGAGTTTGATGCAACATCGCAGGTAAATGTCGGTATGCAGGTTCTCGGCCCATTTGGAATGGATGATATGGGAATAAATATCCAGGAAATTATGGGCAACATTATGCCAAAGAAAAAGAAAAAAAGAAAGTCAACTATAAAAGAGGCCCGGCAGATTATTATTCAGGAAGAAGCTGCTAAGTTAATTGATATGGAAGCTGTACAGCGCGAAGCTATTGATAGAGTTGAAAATTCAGGTATAGTTTTTATCGACGAGATAGATAAAGTTGCTGGCGGCGGTAAAGGACAGGGACCGGATGTTTCCCGTGAAGGTGTTCAGCGCGATCTTCTTCCTATTGTTGAAGGTTCTGCAGTTAATACAAAATACGGGGTCCTTAAAACCGATCATATTCTTTTTATTGCTTCTGGTGCATTTCATGTTTCAAAACCATCTGATCTTATCCCGGAACTGCAGGGAAGGTTTCCAATTCGTGTTGAACTTAATAGTTTAACAGAGGATGACTTTGTAAAAATTCTTACAACACCTCAAAATGCACTGCTGAAGCAGTATATGGCTCTGCTTGAAACTGAAGGGGTAAAACTTAACTTTAAGAAGGATGCAATTAAAGAGATTGCAAAAATTGCAACTCAGGTAAATGAACAGGTTGAAAATATAGGGGCAAGAAGACTGCATACAATACTAACAACTTTGTTGGACGAAATACTATTTAATGTGCCGGATAAACTTCCTGAAGATGTTGTTAACATCGATGCTGTCTATGTTAAGAATAAACTAGATCGAATTGTTAAAGACAGGGATTTGAGTAAGTATATTCTCTAAAGTTCAGGTTCGGGTTAATGATAGGCTGCCGAAGGCAAATTTATCAAACACTAAAATATTTCTGTTAATGGAATTGTATTGATTCAATATCAACCTTTATAACTTCTTCAACCGGCTGACCAAGGAATAATTCTGCAACTTGTTTAAATGTTGTTGGGATATCACTCACATAAAAAGATGCGTGTCCAGGAACTGCTGAATTAGTTTCTAAACCGATTCTGGATAATTCATTCCGAACAATTTCAGATGAGGCAATCCCTGAATCTATCAGCTTTACTTCTTTTCCTATTACCTTCTGTATTACCTTTGCTAAAATTGGATAGTGAGTACATCCAAGTACAAGAGTGTCAATATCCTTTTCTCTCAATTCCTTTAAATACTCTTCTGCAATTTCATAAGTTGCTTTATGGTCAACCCATCCTTCTTCCGCAATGGGTACAAAGAGTGGGCAGGCTTTTTCAATTACTTCAATTTCGGAATTGATCATCTTTATAGCAGTTGAATATGCTCTATTGCTGACTGTTGCTCTTGTTCCAATTACACCTATTTTATTGTTTCTTGTTTCTCTTACTGCCATGGAGGAGCCCGGATCAATCATTCCGATAACAGGAACATCAAATCTTTTTTTTAACTCATCAATTGCTATTGACGATGCTGTATTACAGGCAACAACTATGGCTTTTACGTTTTTGCTCAGTAAAAAGTTTGTATCCTGAATGGAATATTCAATAACTGTTGAGTTTGATTTTGAACCGTATGGAACACGTGCAGTATCGCCAAAATAAACTATATTTTCTCTGGGAAGTGTTGAGAAAAGTCTTTTTACAACTGTTAAACCGCCTATACCCGAATCAAAAACCCCGATGGGTTTTTCTTTTTCCATAAAGTTCAAAATAATTTCCTAAAGTATTTGTTTTATTGTTTCTTTTAATTCACTTATTATGAGTTCATAATCATTTGGCGAGACTTTTTTATTATTTCGATCAAGTACATAAAATGAATCCACAATATCATCACCCTTTGTTGAAATTTTAGCAAAGTAAATTATAAGCCCGAGTTCATTCATTTTTGATGTAACGTGATAAAGAAATCCAATTCTATCCGGCGAAAAAATATCAATAATTGTATAACGTTCATGATTTTCAAAAGTAATTTTGACATTGCCGCTTCGTTTAAAGAATTTATTTTCAATTCTCCACCATTTAGATTTCATCATTGCAACTTCCTGCGGCAATTGCAGCAATCCGGCAACAACGGAATTAAAATCTTTTTTTATTTTAAGATATCTTTCCTTGTCAATCGGTTTATGAGTTCTGAAATCAGTTACATTAAAGGTATCTATAATAATTCCGTCTTTACGCGTGAATATCTTTGCATCGTGAATATTTGCATCATTGATAGTAAGCACTCCGCAAAGTTTAGATAGAAGTGCAGGAAAATCTTTGGTTATCACAGTAATGTTTGTAAAATCGGGAAGTTCTTTAAATATTACAGATATATTTATTCCCTTTTGAATTTCTTCGATGTGTTTCGCTATTTCTTTATCTGTAAATAAGGATGTATATGCGATATCGTTAATAGAGTCTATATGCTCCTGCACGTGATCTTCAGAAATTTCTTCAGAATGTTTTGTAATATCCTTAGGTAAAACATAGGTCTTAGAATAAAGAAGATCTTCTCCGGAGATTTTTTCCTTGATCATAGCTTTACATTTTCTGTAAAGTTCATTAAGCAGTTCTGCTTTCCAGGAAGTCCAAACTGCCGGATTCACGGCGGATAGGTCGCCATAAGTAACAAGGTAAAGAAGATCCAGATCTTCTAGCGATTCGAATCTTCTTGCAAAGGAATTGAGAGTTTCCGCATCATTTAAATTTCTTCTGAAAGCAACCTGTTCCATTACGAGATGATTTTCAACCAGAAAACCAACCTTTAAGATCTCTTCATCGCTGTAACCTAATCGGTTCATGATAGAAGCTGCCATTTCGACACCGATGATTTCGTGCCCTGAAATATTTATCGGTTTAGCAATGTCGTGAAAAAGCATTCCTAAGTGAAGTATCTCCCTGTCTCTTAAGGCGTAATAAATTAATCCAAGAATTGAGTTATCATTTACAATCGCTTCAAGATTACGAATTGTCATAATTGTATGTTCATCTGCCGTGTAACAATGGTAAACTCCGTGCTGCATAAATCCATTAAGTTCTTCAAATTCAGGTATAAAAGCACCTAGTACACCTAGTTCATTCATAACTGATAAAGTTAAGCCTACATTTTTCGGTAGTTTTAGTATTTCTCTAAAAAAAACAGACGAGTCCATTTCGGTTTTGTTATTATGTCTGAATTTTTCAACAAACTCTATGATTTTTCCTCTAAGTTGTTCATCAAATCTTCCACCATGGAAACCACGATAATAAAAGGCACGAAGTATATCGGACATTTTCAAATCTTCATTAGAAACATAGGATATTGTTTTACCCTTGATAATAAAATCCTCATCAATATCGATTGCAAGTGAATCAGGTATAGGGTTACTCAGGTCGTCAGTAAATTTTTTTATCATTGATTGGGTGAAACGGTTTAGGACAGTCGAGGCTTTGAAGTATTCCTTCATAAATAAAAGAGGATTGTCTTTAGGATAACCAAATACTTCAGATAATTTTAATTGATGAGAAAATTCAAAACGATCGGTTCTCTGATTCAATTGCAAGTGTAAAATGTTCCTTACACCAAGAATAAACTTATAACTTTCAAGTAAACTGCGGCATTCCGTAGCAGTTGTATAATCATTGCTTTCCATATGATCAATAAAAACCTCAACCTGTGTAGCTTCATATTGTGAGGTGATGATATTCTTATTGGCAATCATATACATCCACTCAACAGCCTGAAGATCACGCAATCCACCGGCAGACATTTTTAAATTTGGTTCAAGAACTTTTGGAGAATCACCGTACTTATTATACCGTCTACGGATATCAAGGAAAAGTTCATTTAATAAGTTTGCCGTATCTTTCTCATTAAAAGAATCAATAAGTGTTTTATTCCAGTTTTTATAAACTGACTCTGTTCCTAAAATAAAACGAGTTTCAAAAAACTGTGTAAATGTATGAAGGTCGGTAGTTAAATATTTTTGAATATCGGGGATTTCACGCATGGTGCTGGAAGCTTCTATACCACTATCCCAAAGAGTTGTAATAAGAGCAGAAATATCGTCCTTATTATCTTCAATAGAATCAGCAATTATTATCAAATCAATATCGGAATAAGGAGAGAGTTCACGACGCGCAAAGCTACCGGCAGAGGCAAGTGCAAAATTGTACTTTTTACCTGATGTTATTAGTCGTATGGAGGCTTCAACAAGAAGACTGTACTCCATACTGAATTTCAGGGGATCGGTTTTGCTATTATACCGTTTGAAGAGATCATCCCTGCTTTGAAGAAAAGAAATTTTTTGTTGTGACAGTTGATTCATAAAATAATAATGCTAAAAATCATCTTCGTTAAAAAACTCAGGATTCTCATATTCCGCTTCAATCACTGAAGAAATTCCGCCCCGCACATTGAACTCAGCAGTGATCAACATATACCTTGGTTTGGTAACTGAAACAAGATCATCAAGTATCTGGTTGGTAACACTTTCAAAAAATATTCCGTCATTACGATATGAGTTTAAATAATACTTTAGAGATTTGAGTTCAACGCACAGTTTATCAGGAATATATTCAACAGTAATAGTTGCAAAATCCGGCTGACCGGTTTTAGGACAGAGTGATGTAAATTCAGGAGCTATATGAGTAACAGCATAGTCTCTGTCAGGATACTTGTTTTCAAAAGTTTCTAATAATTTAACTTTCTTTTTCATTTTTTCCTCTAAATGTAAAGTGGTCTTATTTTATATTTAATTGGATCATCAAATCCTGCGGTCTGAAAACCTCTTAAGCGCAATGCACAGCTATCGCAAATTCCACAAGCCTCATCTTCATTTTTATAACAGGACCATGTTAAATGAAACGGTGCATCAAGTTCAATTCCTTTTTTAATAATCTCAGATTTTGATAACCTGATAATTGGGGTTTCAATTTTAATATTAGTATCAGGCTTTGTACCTAAGTCAACCATCTTTTCATAAGCTGAAAAAAATTCCGGACGGCAATCTGGATAACCGGATGAGTCTTCAAATACTGCCCCGATAAATACGGCTTTAGCATTTAACACTTCTGCCCAGCTTACACAGGCTGAAAGAATATTTGCATTACGAAAAGGTACGTAGGAACTTGGTATTTCTTTGCTTGTCAGATCTGCGTTTGATACTTCTATGTTATTATCCGTTAATGAAGAACCACCGATTTTTACAAGATGCGTATAGTCAATTACCAATCTGTATTTTACCCTATAATGATTGGCGATGTCATTAAAAGATTTTTGTTCTCTTCTTTCAGTTCTTTGCCCGTAATTTATATGTGCAAATGCAAGTTCGTAGTCCAGATTAGCTATTGCAGCAGTTAAACAGCTATCCATCCCGCCGCTTACGGCAATTACGGCAATATTCTTTTTATCTTTAAGCATAAATTAAACTGATAATAGCGGACGAAAATTAGTTTTATTAAAAACGATGGGTTAAAAATAGTAAAAATGGTTTTAAGTTATCTGT
>DATHSU010000290.1:0-7172 GCA_035463895.1 Ignavibacteriaceae bacterium
GACTATAGATATAAACTTCAAGATTAGGAATTAAGCCATAGTTCTGACCTTTCACAGTACCATTATAACCAGTACCAACCTTATAAATTTTTGAATTGGCACCATTTGTAAATGTAGGTAGATGACCATAATAAAAATAAGTGCCATCGGTAACAAATGTAGATGGTTCTGTAGAGTCCGGCGTTAGAGAAATCATTATAGAATCAACAAAAAATTTTTGTGATGGATAAGGTGGTTTTACATCAGTATTCAATACGAATGCATTATACTGCTCAGAATAATCCATATTTTCAACTTCAAAAACCTGCAAACTCTGCATCTGTGAAATATATCCTGCTCCATCCTGATTTGTAATGCTGAAAATATTTGTTGGACTGTAATTTGTATCAATAACATCATAAATTAATGCTCTCCAGAAGTATTCTCCATTTGGTAGCGAAGGTGTTGTCCATTTGACTATACCATCAATGGGAATTAACTCCGGAGATTCCGTAAAATAACCGCCTGTTGTAAAATCCAAATTATTTTTAATCTGAATTTTATATTTAAACTCTCTATCGAAATAAAAACCAATATCTGAGAGAACAAAATTGACATCACTATTACTTGTAAAATATCCATTGACAGGTTTAACAATATTAGGCTGACCAAAATCGAAGACCGTAAAACTATTCGAAGCCATATTATCAGAATGATCCAATTCTTCGATAACATCTCTCTCATTTACTCTTGCAATTAATGTGTATAAACCTGACTCCTGAGGAACCCAGGTAAACTCTGCTGTAGATGTAAAACCGAAACTTGGCAGCTTAATTACTTCGATAAGATTAGTGCTGTCGGTCGAATTAGCAAACAATTCCACAGTAACTGAGTCGTTCGGAAAGACAATGCCCCAATTCCTAATATTTACATTAACCGATACAGTGTCTTCTTTTAGTGGATTAGTTGGGGAAATGGAGATATCCGAGGACTTAATTGTAAAATCAGGAGCTTTGGGTAAAGTGATCTCAATGGCGGGATCACCAAGATATGAGAGTTGAGCAAGCATTTGATCAAATACACCACCGCCAACTGCTGCCTTTGCACTTAAAATTGCATCGCCAATAACATAATTTTTAGTATTGAAAACCTGGTTAAATAATCTTTCATTTAGTGTTTTTCCAGTTTGCCAGAATGTTAAACCAACGCTTCCCCAGAAACCAATTGCACCTTTATTAGGTATTTTAATGAATAATTCTCCAAAAGATTCGGTGTTATCAAAATGTGCAGTATAACAGGTTATGCTTAACACCACAGGAAGTTTATTAGGATTGTCAAGTTCATTTATATCATCTTTGGTAAAAACAAGATCCCATTGAGCACCGCCGCCATGACCATAATAATTAACAATGGCTGCACCGTTATTAATTTCCTGCCTCATCTTAGGACCACCGCCAAGGTACTGAATATCCGGAGGTTCCGGAAAGTTGAACACTTTTGTAGAAGTTATTCCATTTGGAGTTAAATATTGCGATTCTAAAAAGTGAGATGCATTATTAAAACGGAACAATATCTGATCTTCATAGCTCAATCCGGAAGCAAGCAGAATAACATTTTCTTTCCATGGCTTTGTATTATCAGCAGGATAATTAATTATTTTGTTTACAAGAACATTTGCTTCTTCAAGTGTTTCACAGGATAACCTACCGATAGCTATATCAGGGGAGAGACCATTACCAGCTACAGCTGCAATTGAATTATCACTAGGAAGCTGACCAAACCGAAATGCATGGTATGGAACTGAAGGAATGAAGTTTTTACGACTTGTTGCATACACTGATCTATAATCCGAACTCATATCACCAAAAAGGACCATATATTTTGGTGCCGGTGAAACCCAATTATCAAAAGCATGTTTTGCAAAGGCTTGTAGAGCGTAAGGATTTAATAACCCATAAGAGAATTCATTATAAATATCATCTACCTCAATAACTTTAACCCTTGGGGATGTAAAACCAGCAAGATTACTTTCTCTATATTGGGCTAATTGTTGAGCCGCAGGTAAAAAATCCTTATGAGTAATTATTATATAATCAGCACCGTTGGCAGTATTACGCAAATCTGAATTAATATTCTTAACTAAAGAATCGGGCTGCAAAAAGTAATCATCCGCAACACAAAAATATTCTGTTTGAACCGAGATGGTATCTACAAAATAAACGCTTTCATCAGCATCATTTCGAATATCAGGGTTTGAAATCAACTCTCCTCTGCTTGGGATATATATTTTCATATTATCCCTTTTCCAACGCCAAAGATAGTATCTGTTTTCCTGGAAATTGTTTGGCGGACTGACAAAAGAATAATTATTAGCAAATGTTCTATTCCAACGCCAATAATCAAAATGAACATAGTTTATGAATACAAAATCATTTTGCGCACCATCACAAATATTACCAAACATATTAATTTCAAATTTTTGTTTATCCTCAAAAATTTGTACGGTATCTCCACCGCCAAAAGTGAAAGAAGCTATTTGAAAATTCTTTTCAAAAACGGCAGACTCCTGACCATTCCATTGTTTTGTCCCGATAGCCTTGCTGTTTATTCTAACAGTCACATCATGCCCATTATTACCTGAACAGGAAGTGCTGGTTAAACCGTGCATTCCTACTTTAATAGTTACATCCGGTTTTTCAACAACTCTATGGAAAGCTATGCTGTCCTCAATCCAAAAAATAAAATCTCTAAAAGGAGCCCGATTACGTGCTTCTGCATAGCCCCAATGCCAGTAATCACGCTGATCGTTCAAAGCTAAACCAAATCGTTGATATAAAAGATCTTTTTCCCATTTTATAGTTTCTATTGTATTTGTGATTAGTGGAGTTAAGTTAGTCCTGGGAAAACCATCAATATATTTGTATAAATTTGTTGAATCGGCCTGATAAGAAAACCAGTAAACATTTGTTTTATTGTAAATATTCATTCGTGTGTATTGATCGGAAGGACTAGCGGGTCCGCCAACAAACTGGAAATAATCGCCGGCATTGAAAACACCATTTACATCTTTATCTACGATATCAATAGCAATAGAATTTCCATCGTTGAATAATTCAAAGTTCATACCCTCTAAACTACCGGAAGGAATACCAGCATTCACCAGCATTTCGTAAGTTATTCTATAAACACCTTTTAGGTTCAGGTATATTTTATAATAATCCTTTTCAGGATTATACCAGTAAGAGCTTAATTCCAATTTTGATTCCAAATTGGATTCTAATTTGCCAATAAAATCCTTTGCTATACTATAGTTTATGACTGATGATTTCAATAATTCATCGGTCATTTTATCCTGAATTTTGCTGATGAAGGAGTAATTTTCATAATTAGATTTATATGAAACTTTTACGGTTAGTTTTTTATTGTGTATTAACTCTCTTGTAACAGGATTAAACTGATAAGGCGCAATACTAACAGAAGCAATTCGTGCATAACGCATTATAAAATCACCATCGATATCGGCCGCAAACTGTGGAAAATATTGATTGTTATTATAAACTTCCATGTTATATGGAAACAGTTCAAACGGCTGGTCTAAAGAATCAGGGGCAGGTATAATAAATTTATCTGATATACTCTCCGTTTCGATTGAGAGTATCTCAATACTTAGTTCTGAATTGTAGGGGATACCAATTTTTAAGTTATAATTTGGCACCCAGGGTTCTCCTGCTAATCTTATATTTATGTCTTTTCCTTCAATATAATTGTACTTCCTTCCATTAACTTCAGTTTCTTTGATTTGATAACTGTTTTCAAAATTAAACTCAATCTTTATGTGTTCGGCAGTGCTTTCTAATATTCTGTGTGTTTGAGATTGAGTAATTCCTGAAAGAATGGAAACGATGAATAGTAAACAGACAAATATCTTCATTGAAAACCTGATATGATTAAAATTTAAGGGATAACTTATATTATTACTAAAAGCAGTGCAAGGTCAAAAATTTGGTGAAATTCCTGATATAATTATAGAAAAAGCCATATCGAGAGTAATAATGAATGAACTTGTTCAAATGTTCCCCTCGTTACTCAAAACAACTTTAAAAGTTTTTAACACAATTTTAAGATCACTCAAAAAAGTAGCCTTTTTATAATAATCTATTTCCATCTTAACCCGCTGTTCGGGTGTTAATCTTTGTCTTCCATTGATTTGAGATATTCCTGGTACTCCTGGTTTATATTTGAAGACTTCTCTCTGTTCGGGATTATACTTTTCGGTTATACTTGTAATTTCAGGACGCGGACCAACTAAACTCATTTCGCCTTTAAGAACATTAAAAAAATTTGGAATTTCATCAATACTCGTTCTTCTTAGAAATCTTCCCACTTTAGTGATTCTGGGATCATTTTCCTGAGTGAGTTCAGGTCCTATTTCTAATGCATTGAGCACCATCCCCCGAAACTTAATAAACCTGAAAGGTTCACCATTAATTCCGGTTCTGTCCTGGATAAAAAAGGCAGGTCCTTTTGACTCTAACTTTATGGCTATTGCGGAAACTAACAGAATTGGTGAAGAAATTATTAAAGTGAGGATGCTAAAAAAAATATCGGTAAGTCTCTTTATAAAACTGCCCTGTTTTCCCATAGCCTGGAAAAACTATTTCCTGAATTTATTTAATACATCGGTTACAACACTAATTACCTTTTCAATGCTCTCGTCCGTCATTCCTGGATAGATAGGAAGAGACATCAATCTGGGAAATGCTGCCGAGGAAACAGGAAAATCCTTATCATCAAGATTAAAAGTTTTCTGATAGTATAAATGCTGATGAACAGGCATAAAATGTACCCCGATACCAATATTATGTTTTTTGAGTTCATCAATTAATTGAGCTCTGTTTTTCGTTAACATTTCAAGGTTTAGTTTAACGGGATATAAATGCCACGAGGATTCTCTGTCAGGTTTAATAGTGTGCAGTTTAATTAAATCAAAATCTTTAAAAGCTTCTGTGTAACGAACAGCTATTTTTTTCCGCCACTCCCACATAATATCAACTTTTTTTAATTGAGGAAGACCGAGAGATGCCTGAAGATCAGTGAAATTGTACTTATAGCCAGGAGCAACTACTTCATAATACCAGGAACCGGATTCACTATACCTTTTCCACGCATCCCTGTTTATACCGTGTAAGCGCATAATTGCAGTTCTTTCAGCAATCTCCTCGTTATTTGTACAGATCATACCACCCTCGCCAGTAGAAAGTGTTTTAGTGGCATAAAAACTGAAACAGGTAACGTCTGAAAGTGTACCTATCTTTTTACCCTTGTAATAAGCAGGAAGTGAGTGGGCAGCGTCTTCAAGAACACGTAAATTATATTTCTTTGCTAATTCAAGAATTTCATCCATATCACAAGGCTGACCACCGTAGTGAACGGGAATTATTGCTTTAGTCTTTGGAGTAATCGATTTTTCAATTTCTTCAAGTGAGATATTAAGAGTATCTTCATCAACATCAACAATAACCGGTTTTGCACCAAAATAACAAACGATTTCGGCAGTTGCAGGAAATGTCATAGTCGGAAGAATAACTTCATCATCCTTCTCAATTCCAAAAGCTTCCAGAGTCAGATGACCAGCGGCAGTCCACGAACTTACAGCAACAGATCGTTTTGCTCCGATATACTTATTGAATTCTTGCTCAAATCGGATTGTTTTGGGACCCATGCTAAGCCAGCCGGATCGGACGGTATCTGTAATTTCGGCTACTTCTTCTTCAGAGATGAAGGGTTTATGGAATAATAGAAAATCTTTATTCATACGTGAATAATTATACTAAAATAAAGAGAATAAAAAAACTTTCCCTAAAATATTTTACTTTAAAAAATGATGTACAAAATATGTTATTTTTCGAATAAATGAAATCTTTAGAACAGATTTTTATCTTATTTATATAGAATTAAAAAAACTTATACAGCCAGAAATTATCTATGAATTAGTTCTATAATTCACTCTATCAAATCAAGATTATCCTTAAGAAATCTGATAACTCTTTTATTGTCTTTTATATCTGTCGGCAGATTTAGCATTTTTTTTGAAGCCTCGACCGAGTTATTATACAGATCCTTGTCATAGAACCACAAGCACAAATTTTCTTTTATCGGATAAAGTGGTGATATAAACCAATCCCCCAAAATTATTTTATTTTCTCTGGCATTTATAAAAAATAATTCCCTGTCCTTTACTAAGATAGGATATTTTAAAAATAAATGATTGCCAAAAAGACTTTCACTTATATATTTTTTTTTATTGATCTTAAGGAAAGCAGTGTAATCCATTGCGTTCTTTTTTCTTAAATTGTTAACATAGTTAAGTTTATTCAATCTTTTAATACCAGCACAAATTTGTACAGAAGACATATCCTTGAAGTAATTGATAGGTATATTAATATCAGACATTTCATTACCCTGAGTTGATCCGATTATCAGATTTTTTTTGCTAAGGAGTCTATAGAGATTAATAAATAAGTAATATGTATACCTGTTTATTAAAAACTCTCTAAAAAGTATCAGCATTGTTAGGGTAATATTATCGAACAGTCCTGGTTTAATTTTTTCGCGTTCCAGTGCTTTAACTGATTCTAATAAACTCTCGTTATTAACAACCAAGAAGCCCCCTATGCCGGTCGAGAAAGGTTTATTCCACTGCGTTGAATAAAATGCAGCATCGCAGAAGGAACCGTTTGGTTTTCCATTATAATATCCACCAAAACCGTGTGTACAATCCTCAATTGTAAAAAGATTGTATTTTTTTGCAATCTGATTTATTTCCTCCAGGTTAGATGAGAGACCAAATGTATTTTGACATATAATTACTTTGGTTTTTGAAGTGATTGCTGGTTCCAGTTTGGATATGTCCATATTATAGGTATCAGGAGTAATATCCACATATACAGGTTTGGCACCAAGATATATAATTGCATTAGGAACAACCACACAGGTAAAAGAAGGTATAATAACTTCATCATCTTGCCCAACCCCTATTGCCTTTAATACAGCATAAAGCGCAACCCTGCCCTTCCAGTAAAGGAACACTCTTTCCGGAGTAGTTTCAACAATTGCTGCAATTCGATTCTTATACTTTTGAACGCTCATTAAAATTATCTGTTTGAATCAATTACTGATAGCATCTAAAAACT